>CAZUAW010000040.1:0-12772 GCA_964618535.1 uncultured Thiotrichales bacterium | reverse complement strand
CTTGCAGTTATAATTTTCTTCCAACCCTTAGTTTCAGCTCTTTCGAAAGACCCGTCTGGGTGCAATATGACAACGAGTGAGGTATTTGCACTTTGAGTATATCCACCAGCCTGCTCGATATAATCTATCAGCTTGGCGCTGTCCCGATAGACAACGGCATTGGGAAATAACACTTCTCCATGAACCATGATCAGTGAACTCATGCTGGGGATTTTTATGATATCGCCATTTTCCAACGATACTTCTGAGGTATGGCGTGAGTGCGACAGTACGACTTGACCGCGTGGCTCTATCTCTCTGGCGCGTTCAATCCATTTTAATGCGAGTTCTGCTTCCCGGCTGCGTAGTGCCGCTTCTTCATTGGTTGCTGAGCGAGCAGTTAATACGCTGGCTTGTAGTGATTGTAGCGAGGCTTCCAGCATTTCTTTTTGGCGTAATTTTACACTTTCCCTAAATAGCTGCACGGAGCCGATATCTGATTGTGTATTAAGCTGAATTTGTTCGAGTAAGTGACCTAGTTTTGCGCCGTAGGGGAGGATGTATTCTTGTGCGCTATCGTGTTCACCTTCTACTCGTACAGTAATGGTTCCTGGTTTTTTATCGGCGGTCACCAGGACTTCATCTCCATTTATGAGCATAACGTTGTCAGCATCATCTATTGGATAGTAGTCAACATTTCGCTTGACCCCTGAGTTGCGAATAATGCGTACATGCGTCGCTCTGGGTTGTACATTTGCGGTATTTAAGATTCGTCTCAGGGGTACCTGCTGATCTCGAAATTCAAAGCGGCTGGCATTTTGCACTAGCCCCGTGACTTTAACGGTGCTTTTCCGTGATCCCACGACGACGGTATCGCCATCCAGAAATTGTATTGAGGGTATCCGCCCTGCGAGTAGAAAATGATACAAATTCACAGTGGTATGTACTCGATCATTTCGCTTTACGGTGATATCAATATAGCTGCCGCGCTCCGCCTCTATGCCACCCGCTTGATCAAGAAAATTGAGAATGCTGTCTGAGGAAAGACCTTCGTACATGCCGGGGCGCTCTACAAATCCGGTGACATAGATTTTTACCGGTTGCGCTGCGGTCAGATTGACGTAGCTATTGACGTTTGAGCGATAGATGGTTAACAGTGATTCTTTGACAATATTATCAAGCTCTGAGTTTTGCACGCCCAATACTTTAATTGGCCCCACGCGTGGGATAAAAATATTTCCCTGAGCGTCAACTGTCAGAATAGTCTCTAGCTCCTGAGCACCCCATAATTTAAGTGTAATTCTATCGCCAATACCAATCGTGTGATTCGGATTAAAACTGGAGAAGGAATTTCTAGAAAATTCTCCTGTGAATAATCTGGCTCCAAATACCAAATCATCGCTGTCAGTCTGTTTGATTCTTGATGGTGGACGCGTTGAGATCTTGGCTACATTATCAGATTGCCCATTGTCTAACGATTTAAATGGGTTGGCCTGAGTCAGCAGAGATGATTTTGCCGATAAGTTTCGGTATTTTTCCAGCGTATCAGCATCAGCAGAATTTGCTGCAGATACATAGCAAAGTACCAACAATAAAAATAGTAACTTTTTCATCGCTTAATCCTTGTGATCCCTGACAGTTGCAATCGCCAGCTTGCCAATCCAGAAGACCATGAGCGTGATCGCAATAAAGGTAATGATGTTATACAGACGGCGAGGGTATTCTGCTGTTTCGGGTAATCGTGCATGTTGCAATAGAATTAAATGCTTTAGCTTTCTGGCAGCATCAATCCTTGCCGACTCCAGCGCCGCCAGTGTCGAGCGATACATGTCTGCACCAAATTCAAGATTGGTTTCCAGCTCCTGAAATTCAGCACTTAAATTATTTAAAGCGGGCTTTTTTCCTTTTCCTACCATTTTTGACTTTTCCGCATGTGACTGCTGTCTTAATGAGGATATTTCTGCACTTAACTGTTTAATCTCTGGTGCATTGTCATTTAAATAAGTGAGTAGCGCTTTTCTTTTTGCTGTTTTAGCTGAGATTTCTGCATCTAAAGATGAGACCAAAGTAGAGATTGATTGAGTTTCTATTTCTGGTGAAAAAGTACGATTGTTATTTTGAAATGCAATGATTTTCCGTTTGTCAGTTTTAACTTTAATTTGTGCTCTATCGAGCTGGCCAGAAATAAAATTCATTTGTTCGCTGGCAACTTTATGACCAATTCGGTTAGTGAACTTTTCGCTTTCCTGGACAATGGTCTGGACAATTTCTTGCGCCATTTTCGGCTTAAATCCCTGTGCCGTCACAGTGGTGATGGAGGAGATCTCGTCAAAGTCAACGTGGATTCGTTTCTTGTAGTATTCCAGAAACTCTTCCCTGGGGGCTTGTTCTGAAAGCCGAGAAAGAGGATCAATGGATTCGCTGGTAAAGTGCTGGCGCAGCTTAAGATTTTTATCCAATATGGAAAGCATATCCCACGAAAGGATGTATTCGTGAATCATGTAGGAATCCTGATTGGATAGCCCGCCGCCACTAATAATCGAACTCACATCAAAGCTCGCGGGTTGTTCCATCCCCGCATTCTGGATGACAAACTTTGATTCAGATACAAATCGATCAGAAGCAACCATGCCCCAGTACAGGCTGGCAGCGACGCACGGCAACCAGATAAACATTAACTGGCTGGCAATCTTATTAAAATTAAGCGGCTTCAAGTTGCTCTCCTTTGTAAACAGCAATTGCTTCATTGATGTCATCAAAAACGGTGGCTGATCCATCTTCTAATACAATCCCCATATCACACTGTTTACGCAGCGTTTCAAGATTGTGAGCAACCATAATAATGCTGGCTCTATCGCGCATATCTTTAAAAGCTTGTTCGGATTGTTTTCTAAATGCCATATCGCCAACTGCCGTAATTTCATCTACAAGATAAACATCGAACTTAAATGCCATTGATAGCGCAAAAGCGAGGCGAGATTTCATTCCACTGGAATATTTTTTTACTTGCTCTTCAAAGTAGTCACCAATACCAGAGAATTCTTTAATCCATGCTGCTTTTTCTTTTAATTCAGATTCGGTGCCATAAATACGACAGACAAATTTCACATTTTCTCGACCGGTTAACGACCCCTGGAAACCTGATGACAGGGCGAGTGGCCAGGAGATTGATTGATCCGAAACTACTTCTCCAGAGTCTGGGTGATCAATGCCCCCGAGTATGCGCATTAAAGTCGATTTCCCTGCGCCGTTTCTGCCTAGCAGCGCAACATTCTTAAGCGTTGGGATTTTGGCGTTCAAGTTTTTAAAAACGTATTTTTTACCGGCTTTGGTTCGATAGCTTTTGGTCAGATTTCTAATCTCTATCATGTTGTCACCAATTTTTCTCTATTCTGGCGATAGAGCGCTAGCCCGAAAATAATCGCTACGGCAGTACATAACACTAGATAAGACCAACTCCCTTCTGGAGTTTCGTAAGCTGTAAAGAAGGCATCTCTTGACAGTTCGTTGGTCTGCATAACAGGGTTCCACATTAAATAAGCACGGTATTCATGGGGTACCGATTCTATCGAGAAAAATATTCCTGACATAAAATAGAGCGGTCGCAAAAAAATTGGTATCAGTTTTTGCACTTCCGGTGCCTGGGTTACAGCAATGCACATAATTGTCGATAAACCATAGGAGAAAAGGAAAAGTAGTAAAAAAGCTGCAATGACTTTGAGTGGATCTTCAATGCTGATATCCACCCCTGACCAGACAAAAATTAACAAGATGCAAAGATAAATGCTGGTGTAGATAATTCCTTCAAGGATCATTCTCGCAAGAATGGAATCCATTGGTTTGACTTGTCGATAGCTAAACAAACCTTGGTTCGCTGATACCGCACTCATGCCGCGTGACAACATACTATTAAACATAAGCCAGGGAATAATGCCGGTGGTTAAAAAGACAATAAAGTTGATTCCTGGCATTGTCCGTTGAGCGATGACGCCAAAAATTATCGCGAAAACAGCAATATGAATCCCTGGTTCCAGCAGTGCCCATAAATAGCCGAGGCGATAGACACCAAAACGTGTTTTCATCTCCCGCATCATTAACGCGAACACAACTGCGCTCATGATTTTAAATGGCTGTCGTTTAGCGCTCATTAGATGCGTTTCTTCGTTGGCGCAGCGGGAATAGCCATCAAACACTGAATAGAGAGGCGTAAATGACTATTTGATATAGGTATCAAAGACTTATCTATGCCCTCCTCTGATAACCCTCCTTTCGAGGGGTAGGCGACATTGGATCTATCCAGGTATTGGTTCAGTTGAACTTCCATGTTTGCTCAGCTTCCGTTGCTGTAAAGAGAAATCCGTTTCTCTTTTGTCGATGTGGAGTGTCTTTTTGTTTGCGGGTCCTTGGCAATCTAACTTCGGTGATAATGTGACTTGTTTGACACGACCCTACCGAAAAACTTGAACAAACCACCAGTTTTGCTCGAATGATCGCCGAGCGCTTCAGAATGGACGGCTCCGAGTGATTAGCATATCTAGACTGCGATAATTATTGTCCTAGATTTAGTTGAGTATGAGGATAACTCTTGCTCTTAAACGATTTGTCTCCGTTTGTCTCTGGGTAAGGCTGCTTTATCTATTTCTCCTGATTTTTCTCAAATTCCTCACCCATGGCGAGACAATATTCCCATTTTTATTGTTCAACTCATGGTGGAATACCGGCTCAAATTTTGTGAGAAATTCGACCCTACAGGTGGAAAATCTTTGCCGGTTAATAAGCGGTACCAATAAATCGATAGATGAGGTTTGAGGATGAATAGTAAATTCAATCCTTCTGACAGTCTAAGCCAATAAATTCAAGAAATTCAAGGATGAATTCATCGTATGCAAGTCTCAACATTTTCGCACGGCATTTATAAAATCCCGAACCTAAAAGCGTTTTTAGGTGCCAGCAAACTGAGTCTGGCGAGTAATCAAAAGTCTTTCACCATAAATGATGTGATCGTTGGCTGGGGTATGAAAAAAAATACCGTGAAGGCAAAGAAGATTGCGATTCAAAACCAGCTCCCCTATCTTTCTCTGGAAGATGGATTTATTCGCTCTGTTGGATTGGGGCGAGCGGGTAATGCAAGTATTTCTCTGGTCGCTGATGCTTGTGGAATTTATTACGATGCAAGTAAGCCATCAGATCTTGAGAATCTTCTTAACGGCTCAGATGATGCCTTTGACGAGAATCTAATTGCTCAGGCTAAAAAGGCTATTTTACTAATATTAAATCATCATATTTCAAAATATAACGGACAGCAGTTTGCTCCGGCTAGCTTGTTTGATTCACAGCAGAAAAATATTTTGATTGTTGATCAGGTCGCAGGTGATGCTTCATTAACTTACGGTGCCCTGGATTTTTCGTTAGAACAGATGGTCTCTGCTGCGAAGTTAGAAAACCCAGGTGCGAGAATATACGTAAAATTACACCCTGAAACGGTTGAGGGTTTTCGTAAAGGGCTATTTTCCAAATTAGAAAAGGATGCAGATCTAGTATTCATCTCGGAAAATTATAACCCAATCTCTGTGTTGAAAAATATTGATAAGGTTTATGTCGTGACATCACAATTGGGATTCGAAGCGCTTTTAATGAATATTCCAGTGACTTGTTTTGGCATGCCTTTTTACGCTGGCTGGGGGCTTACGGATGATCGGGCTAGCTGCGCCAGGCGGACCAAAGTGCGCACGCTTGAAGAGGTGTTTGCTGCTGCCTATATGCTTTATAGCCGCTATGTGAATCCTGTTTCAGGGAAGCGCTGTGATATTTTTGAAGCAATTGACTATATCGCATTACAAAATCAGATGGATGACCCTAATGAACAGAAAATTTTCTGCTTTGGCATTCGTCATTGGACACGTGTCAATATCAAACCGTTGTTGTCTTCGAGTGATCAAAAAATAAAGTTTGTAAAATCTGTCAGCGCAGCAAAAAAGGCTGGCATCAAGCAGGGTGATCGAATTGTAGTTTGGGGAACACGCCGTCCAGATGGGATTGAGCGGTTGGAAAGCATCACCGGACAGCAAGCTATTTGTATGGAAGATGGTTTTTTGAGGTCGGTCGGGCTGGGGTCTGACTTCACGCGTCCTTCATCATTAGTACTGGATTCGGAAGGCATCTATTTTGATCCGTCGAAACCGAGTAATTTAGAATCGCTGCTTGAAAGTAGCGATTTTTCACCGAGCCTGTTGGCTCGGGCAGTAGCGATTCGCGAAAAGCTCATTTCATCCCAATTGACCAAATATAATCTTCAGCCCAATAATAGGCTGGAGACAGATGCAGCTCAGTCCCAGAAAATTATCCTTGTTCCAGGGCAGGTGGAAGATGATGCTTCAATTCGGCTTGGATGTGAATCGGTCAATACAAACCTAAAGCTTATTCAGGCGGTTAGACAGTCCAACCCAAATGCTTACATTATCTATAAACCCCATCCTGATGTTTCAACGGGTAATAGAATTGGTAAGGTACATCCCGACACCGCGCTAATATATTGCGATCAATATGTTGATCAAACAGGTATTGCAGCCTGTCTTGAAACTGCCAATGAGGTGCATACCATGACCTCATTGGTTGGATTTGAGGCGCTGATGCGTAAAATTCCAGTCACGGTTTATGGGATGCCTTTTTATGCTGGCTGGAATTTAACCACCGATAAACTCTCAATTTCGCGTCGCCATCGGCACTTGTCATTGGATGAATTGGTCGCTGGAGCGTTGCTCCTTTATCCCCGCTACTACGATTGGGATTCGAAGAGCTTTGCAACATGCGAACAGACTATAGACAAATTAATTGCTGCTCGTGCATTGTCAGAACAAAAGACAGGTGCCAATAGGTTGCAAATCACTTATTTAGAACGCCAGGTCAAAAAGGCTAGGCTAATGATCAAGGGCGTTTTAAATGCCTGATAATATACTCTTCCTGCAGGGCCCAGTTGGACCATTTTTTAAGCGTTTAGGTAAAGAGTTTACCGCGCACGGCCATAATACATTTAAGATCAACTTTAATGGTGGTGACGCCCTTTTTTACTCAAACTCTGAATCTACCAACTTTGTAGGAACAGTAGAAGAATGGCCGAATTTTCTAAATGAATTTATTCACAAGCATCAGATCAAAAGGATATATTTGTTTGGAGATTGCAGAAAATACCATCTTCTAGCAAAGAAAGTGTGTGCCAACCTATCGACAGAAATTCATGTATTTGAAGAAGGTTATTTACGGCCTAATTATTTAACGCTCGAAAAAGATGGTGTAAATGGTAACTCAAAAATCTCCCGTATAGCGGATAACTATCGTCAATCAGATCGAAACTCTTTGGATGAAGATCAGTATTCCGGCTCGGGGTTTATGTACGCAGCAGTGTTTGCAATCCTTTATTATTTGGCGGCTTTGGTATGGCGCTATAAATTCCCTAATTACCGTCATCACCGATCAATGAATGTTCTCATTGAGGGGCTATACTGGATACGCGGTGGGATCAGAAAACATGTTTATTCAATTGGTGAGCGCAAAATACGTCGCCGCCTAACCAAACAAGGTAGTAGTGACGTTTTTGTAGCAATATTGCAAGTGCATTCTGATATGCAGGTGAAAACACATTCTTCATTCGATTCGATCGAAGAATTTATCAACGAAATTATTCGCTCATTCAGCCAATACGCGAGTAAGGATGCAAGACTAGTTTTGAAACACCACCCTATGGATCGTGGGTACACCAATTACAAAGGCGTAATATCAAAACTCGCTAAACACTATAATACTCAAGACAGAATTGATTATCTTCATGAAATTAATTTACCGAGCCTACTAAAGAATGCCAAAGGGGTTGTGACCATTAACAGTACAGTGGGTCTTTCTTCTTTGCATCACGGGACGCCGATCAAAAACTTAGGTTATGCGATCTACGATATTCCGGGATTAACTTATCAGGGTGGGTTGCCTGAATTCTGGAAAGATACTGGCTCAATTGATATGGATTTATACGAGCGATTCCGCGCCTGGCTGATGCGTAATAACCAGATCCGAGGAAACTTTTATAGGAACTTTAATCGAACTTATTCTGTAACCGGCCTTCGATGGCCTCAATTATTAGAAGATACTCATTTAGCTTCACTGCAGAAACCAAAACAGATGATTCGCGGTAAGCTTGTTAAGCCCGTGACTTCAGTGTCATCTGGTGTGTAAAGGGCACCTCTATTCATTCAGAATGAGTGTCTTGAGTTCTGGATATCCAATAGCTGCGTTACTAAGTAACCGCAATAGTCCCGCTATTACAGTCACTTAGCGCTTTGCTCTTGAAATTCCTGATTCTCAATCTATCTCATCCTGAATAAATAGAGATGCCCTAAAACCATTTTGTCTACTGCTGCCATCTTAATTTTAATTGCATGACCACCACGCCATTAGTATGTTTGCCATTCGCATAATCAAGTTCTGGTGATCCAGTAATGTTTAACGAGATATATTTCTGAATTCCCAGTTCAATAATTGGAATAGGTACTAGCTTTGTTTCGCCATCTCCACCTTTAACAAACTGCTTGTGAACAACATTGAGTGCGCCAATTAAGCGTACCGACATGCCCAGAAGCTTAAATTGTTTCGCCGTATAATTAACGCCCATGTAACCAGATTGATATCCGAAGCTGTCTTTAAACCAGGCAGCTTGCCAGCCTAGCTTGCGATTTCTTGAATACTCATATCCCAATGAAGGATGTACCGCCTGACGTTCTTTATATTTTTTAAAATGTAAAGAAACCGCTTGCAATGAAATATATTGAACTGCTTCATCTGCCTTAGCAGGTACGCAGAACATCAGGGCGATAAAAACCACCGCCAGCGTTGTCATTTTTTTTAGATCTGTCACTACCATCTCTTCTGCCAGGCGACCCTAATTGGTCGTTACCTGTGTTTGGTCAATCTGAACAACAGAAAATTTCGGTATTTACTAGGGAATGTGAGCTAGTCGTGAACGGATGTATTTCCTCAGAACTAGCTATAATCAATTTATGGGTCAATTCTTAGCTTCCAGTAGTCCTTCGCAGCCTTCGCGCGCGCAGCAAACTTTCTTTTGGGTTTGGAAGCGGTTTTGTCAGTTCGTCATGGTTGTCTTTTACCGACGCTTTGAAGTGTCGGGGCTGGAATCACTACCTAAGGGTCGCGGCCTACTGCTTTGTGCCAATCATGTCAATGCGCTCGCAGATGCAGTGATATTGCAGGCTGCAACACCGATACCCATTCGCCCATTGGCTCGCAGTGGTTTGTTTAAGGTTCCGGTGATGAAGCATATTCTTCGCATAATTGGTGCCGTGCCGGTGTATCGGCGCAAGGATAATACCGGCACCATGCAGCGCAATGATGATTCCTTCCATCGCTGCTACGAACTATTGGCTGAGCAGCAAACCATCGTGATCTTTCCAGAGGGTCAAAGTCATTCTGACCCTTATCTGCATGAGCTGAAAACCGGTGCTGCCCGCATTGCATTAGGTGCTGCAAAGAGTAATTCAGAGCCGCCGGTAGTCTTGCCTGTTGGTTTGACTTTTTCACGAAAAGGAAAATTTCGTGGCGATGTACTGGTAAATTTTGCACAGCCTGTTGATTTGGAAGTTCAATCAGATCTAGAGGAATATGACGCGGTCGAGCTTATTAATGAGCGGATTCGGGAGGGATTAAAATCAGTCACGCTGAATGCAAAATCCTGGCGAGATATTGATTTGGTGCGCCGAGTAGAATTATTTTTTGCGCATCGAAATGGTAAGAATCGTAGTGAAAATTTGAGCCAAAGTTTTAGAGCACAGCAGCGCCTAATGGATGCGCAATCACTATTAAGATTGCATGAGCCAGATCGGGTTCGGTCCTTAATGATTCACCTGAAAACATTTGAACGACTGTGTGAATGTTGCGGAATTAACGATTATCACTTAAATATCAACTATCGTCCCGTGCTGATATTTTTGTATTTATTACGTAGCTTGTTGATATTGGTATTTGGATTAGGCGTTTCTACCTGGGCGTGGATAAACGGTGCAATTCCCTATTTAATAACGCGCCAATTCTCTCAAAGAATGGCAAAAAGTCGTGATCAATATGACTCAGCGAGAGTTTTAATTGGGTTACCATTATTTGTTGTTTTTTGGGGGGCGCAAAGCTGGTATGTCTACAACCATTTTGGTTTCTGGTGGAGTATTGTTTATTTATTAAGTTTAGTTATCAGTGCCGCAGTCGCGCTCTATTTCAGAGGGGAATGGAAAAGAATGTTTGAAAATATTCGGGTTTTTATTTTATTTGCAAGAAAGCAACAGCTTCGTGAATACCTGATATCTAAAAGACAAGAGCTTGAAAAGGAATTAGCTAAAATGGTAAGAATTGCACGAAGGCTTTCAAATAAAGAAAGCAAGCTATCTAAAGTATGAAATACACCAAAATTAAAATACTACTGCTTCTTTTTATTTTTATGATTTCACCCATAGCATTTGCAAGTGAGTGTACTATTTTACTGCATGGTATGGGGCGTACACATGTGTCTATGGAGCTAATAGAAAAAGCGCTAAAAGAGCAAGGGCACAGTGTATGGAATAAAAACTATGAGTCTACAGAAATACCTATTAAGACACTTGCGGATATTGTAATTAATAATGCTCTGGATGATTGCGCTAAAGTTAAATCTAGTCACGATAAAATTAATTTTGTCACACACTCTCTCGGCGGTATTTTAGTGCGTGCCTATTTGCAAGATAAAACCATTAAGAATCTTGGCAGAGTAGTTATGTTAAGCCCGCCCAATCATGGCAGCGAGATAGTTGATTTACTCAAAGATAATTTTATATATCAAAAATGGATGGGCCCAGTAGGGCAGCAAATTGGCCGTGCCGATAACAGTGTTCCTAATCAATTAAAACCGATTCAAGCAGAAATAGGCGTAATCGCAGGCAGCAGTACCTCTGATCCCTGGTTTTCTCCCTTTATTCCTGGGGATGATGATGGCAAGGTTTCGGTTGAAAGTACTCGGCTAGATGAGATGAAAGATTTTATCGTTATTGAGAGTGGGCACTCCTTTATTATGCGCAATAAGGAGGCGATACAGCAGATACTTAATTTTCTTGAGCATGGTCATTTTTGTCATCCGTCAGGAGGCAAAGACGTAATGCAGCAGGTAGAATCAATATTAGAATGAATCCAAACTGCTTGATTACTTGAAAATCAGAACTTCCTCTCATCAGGCGACAAAAAAGCGCGGCTGAATTCGCAGTTAAGTGCGCCGACTAGGCATATATTTTAACTAGGTACAATCAGGGAAGGTTAAATGAAAGATCAGATCAATGAACAAGATTCAGAGCTACTACTCGGGTTGGCTTCTTATCAAGCCGCCTGTTGCCTCGGTTTCCAGCACTCGGAAGTGAAGCAACTGCTACAGGCAAAAGGGATGGATGAATTGCAAGATATGCCCGCGAAGGATTCAGGGTTTCAATTCAAAAATTGCCTGCTATTTATCAGAATGTGCCGCGCATTAGATGGCGTGTTTTGTGGCAACTTACAAGAAGAAAAGGACTGGATCAGCGCAGAAAGCACAATCCTGCAAGGAATTCCCAAAGAACTAATGAAGTCTCCGGGTGGACTTGTTTCAGTGGTCAATTATCTCGAAGGCCTAATGCAACACGGCGAGGTGTTGGAGAGTTAGTCCCAGACCAAAACCGGCTCATCCAGTAAAGCAGCCTGTTCACGTAAACTCAAAATATGATCATCCCAGTATCGTGCTGAATTAGCCCAAGGGAAAGCCAGTTGAAAGGCGGGATCCTTCCAGCGGCGCGCCAACCAGGCGGCATAATGAATCATCCGCAATGTTCTGAGTGCTTCGACAAGGTGCAACTCACGCGGATCAAATTCCCGAAATTGGGTATACCCCTCAAGCACATCTGCCAATCTAGCCGTCTGATATTGTCGATCGCCAGAAAGATACATCCACAAATCCTGTATGGCAGGACCATTTCGCGCATCATCAAAATCGACAATATGCGGTGTCTCATCGCGCCATAAAATATTGTTTGGGTGACAATCGCCATGTAACCGAATTGTTTTATACGTACCCGCCTGCTCAAAACGGTGTTCAATTTTTTCCAATAAGGTTTCGATTAATGTGGAATAGGCGGTTTCGAGCGCCAGAGGAATATGTTTGTGCTCCAGCAAAAAGGCGGCTGACTCCCTGCCTAGATTGTCAATGCCAATAGACTCTCGATGCGCAAACGTTGATTGCTCTCCCAGCAAATGAATCCGCGCTAAAAACCGACCAATAACCTCAAGCTGATCCGGATTATCCAGCTCCGGCGTATGCCCACCGCGACGCTCATACAAGGCAAACCGAAACAACCCATGTTGATGTAGCGTTTTACCTGCATCATTCACCAGCGGTGGAATTACCGGAATATCTTCAGCCGCCAGCTCCAGCGTAAATTGATGCTCCTCGATTATCGCCTCATCCATCCAACGCGCTGGCCGATAAAACTTAGCGACAATCGGCTCCGCATCCTCAAGTCCAATCTGATACACCCGATTCTCGTAACTATTCAGCGCAATAAATCGACCATCACAGAGATAGCCCTGACTCTCAATTGCATCCAGCATTTCATCAGGCACCAATTGCTGAAAAGCCGTCTGCTCGTTATCAGGTTCGTCTTCTATCTCAGGTTCTTTAATATTGAAATTCATTTAGTTTGCAATCCTTTTTTCAAGGTCATTTGGTACTACAAAGAAGTAGCGTTTC
>CAZUAW010000039.1:0-12830 GCA_964618535.1 uncultured Thiotrichales bacterium | reverse complement strand
CTAGGTACGCTGCTGTCGCCGCTATCTTTTGTTCATCATCATCAAACAAGGCATTAACCAAGGTATTGGCAACATATTGAGCGCGTTGCATCAGGTTGGGCTGGGTGATCAGCTGAGCGCCAAATCGAACCCCCTCGTCGAGCATACATCCATCGAGCTCATCGAGGTAACGCCGCTGAATGCCGGGCAAGCGCTGGCTGCGGTCGAATTCATAAATTTTCTGATTGTCGATGACAATGACGAGCGGCTTATCCATGTATAGTGCGGCCTGAAAATAGCAATTGGTTTGCCATCCTAAATTGGTTTGCTATCCTATTTGAATCCCACAACTGCTGCCAGAAAACCCCATGATTTCTCTACAAGACCTCGCTTTGCAACGCGGTGGACGACTGCTTTTTTCAGAGGTGACTGTGCGCCTGCATCATGGTCAGCGATTTGGCCTGACAGGAGCAAATGGCTCGGGTAAATCAAGTCTATTCCAACTCATGCTGGGACAGTTACAAGCCGATTCAGGTGAGTTGGACATTCCCGCAAGGACTGTCATTAGTCACGTCTCCCAAGAAACACCCGGCGTCGAACAAGCAGCCATTGAATATGTGATGGATGGCGATATCCAGCTACGAAAGCTGCAATCTCAAATGCAGTCTGCAGAGGGAGAAGCGCTGGCGACCCTATTAGCTGATTATGAAACCATAGGCGGTTACACCGCAGATGCGCGTGCAGCGACACTAATGCATGGCCTGGGATTTATAGATTCCCAATTAAAAAATGCAGTCGCCAGCTTTTCAGGCGGCTGGCGAATGCGTCTGAATCTAGCGCAGGCGTTAATGCAGCAATCCGACCTATTGCTACTCGATGAACCAACCAACCACCTCGATCTTGATGCCGTTATCTGGCTGGAAAATTGGCTGCGTAACTATGATGGCATCCTGATTTTGATTTCTCATGACCGGGAATTTCTCGATGCGGTTGTCACCCATGTGATGCAGCTCGAACAACACACCATCACCACCTATGCGGGCAACTACTCAGCATTTGAGAAACAACGCGCTGCTCAGCTGGAACAACAAGCAGCAAACTATAAAAAGCAGCAAAAAGAAATTGCTCATCTACACAGCTTTGTAGACCGCTTTCGCGCCAAAGCCACCAAAGCACGGCAAGCGCAAAGTCGCCTAAAAGCCCTCGATCGGATGGACATCATTACTGCCGCACATATCGACTCACCGTTTCACTTCCAGTTTTTTGAGGCGACACGTGCAGGCGACCCGATGCTGAAGATGGACGAGGTCGTCGCTGGATATAACGACACCATTATCCTTGATGGCATTCAATTCCAACTGCGCCCTGGCTCGCGAGTCGGGTTGCTAGGTCCAAATGGCGCTGGAAAATCAACCCTGATTAAACTGCTGGCTGGAACGCTTAAAGAAAAATCAGGTGAGCGAATAGAATCCCAGGGCTTGAAAATCGGCTATTTCGCCCAGCATCAGTTGGAGCAACTGGATGCTTCCGCTTCGGCTTTGCTACATCTCTCACGCCAAGACACAACCCAGGCAAGGGAGCAGCAAATGCGCGACTACCTTGGTGGGTTTGGGTTTAAAGGTGAGCGCGTTGATGAAGCGATTGAACCCTTCTCCGGTGGCGAAAAAGCCCGTCTGGCGCTGGCATTATTAGTCTGGCAAAAACCCAACCTGCTACTGCTCGATGAGCCAACCAACCATCTCGATCTTGATATGCGCCACGCCATCACCGTTGCGCTGCAAGCGTTTGAAGGTGCAATGGTCATTGTCTCGCACGATCGGCATTTGCTTCGAACCTGTGCCGATGAGTTATTCATTGTCCATGCCGGTCAATGCGAACCGTTTGATGGAGATTTAGACGATTATCGTAAGACGCTTAACGAAGCAATATCCAAACATGAACAAACAGTAGTTGCTGACGCTGAGCCGAAATCAGATCGCAAACAGCAGCGCCGAAATGCTGCTGAGCAAAGGCGCTTACAACAGCCCATTAAGAACAAAATCAATAAGCTTGAAAAAGAAATGGCTGTTCTACAACCTCTGCTGGAAGAGATTGAAGATCAGCTTTCTGTGGATGAAATTTACCAATCAGGCTCGGCAGAAAAACTAAAATTAGTACTGGCAGAGCAAGCCAAAGCCAAAACTCGTCTGGATGAAATTGAAGAACAGTGGTTAGAATTAACTGAGCAGCTGGAAGAAATTATTTTATAGAATGGGCTGACCTACCTAAGCGTAACTTCCATAATTGATGCGCTTCGTGCCTCAGCACATCCTACAAGCTAGTACTCCAACAATATTGTTGTCGGAGTACTGATTTGATACTAATGCCGGAAATGGCGCATACCGGTAAATACCATGGCGATGCCATGCTCATCCGCTGCGGCGATAACCTCATCATCACGCATAGACCCGCCCGGCTGAATCACTGCCTTAATACCCGCTTCGTGCGCAGCATCGAGTCCATCTCGGAACGGGAAGAATGCATCTGATGCCATCACCGACCCAGGTACTTTGAGGTTCTCATCTTGTGCCTTGATACCAGCTATTTTTGCTGAATAGACGCGGCTCATCTGACCAGCGCCAACACCGATGGTTTGGCCATTTTTGACATATACAATGGCATTTGATTTGACGAATTTAGCTACCTTCCAGGCAAATAGCAGGTCTTGCAGCTGTTCATCCGTAGGCGCAACTTTTGTCACGACTTTAAGATCAGCTTCGTTGACCATGCCAAGATCGCGTTGCTGCACCAGTAAGCCGCCGTTAACACGTTTGTAATCTAGCGCGGGTTGCGGTGGCGTGAGTTCGCCACATTCAAGCAAGCGGACGTTCTTCTTGGCGGCAATCGTAGCCTGTGCAGCATCGCTCACTAAGGGCGCTATGATCACTTCGACAAACTGGCGATCAACGATTGCCTTTGCAGTCGCGTCATCGAGCGCGTGATTAAACGCAATGATGCCACCAAACGCTGAGGTCGGATCAGTCTTGAAAGCTCGATCATAAGCTTCCAGCTGATTCGAACCGATTGCAACGCCACAAGGGTTAGCATGTTTCACAATCACACAGGCGTGGCCGTCAAACTGCTTAACGCACTCCAACGCTGCATCTGTATCACCAATATTGTTGTAGGAGAGTTCTTTGCCCTGCAATTGACTCGCAGTAGAAATCGAGGCTTCTGAAGGCCGGGGCTCTTTAAAGAATGCAGCCTGTTGGTGAGGATTCTCGCCATAACGCATTTCCTGCACCTTATTAAATTGCAGGTTAATGGTGTTGGAAAAAGCTTGCTCTTCCCCTTCGCTGTTTCGCTTGCCTAGATAGTTGGCGATCATGCCATCGTATCGAGCGGTATGTTCGAAGGTTTTCACTGCAAGTGCGTAACGCGTGCTTGCACTGATTGCATTCTTGTTAGCCTGCATTTCAGCCTGAATAACGGCATAGTCGGCTGGATCAACAGCAACGGCGACAGCCGCATTATTCTTAGCCGCAGCGCGGAGCATTGTAGGGCCGCCGATATCGATATTTTCAATCGCATCAGCAAGGCTACAGTCAGGTTTGGCGACAGTCGCTTCGAAGGGGTAAAGGTTGACGATGACCAGATCAATCGGGGCGATATCATGCTCGCTCATCACCGCTTCATCTTCGCCACGTCGCCCAAGAATCCCGCCGTGAATTTTAGGATGCAAGGTTTTGATTCGTCCCCCCATCATTTCTGGAAACCCTGTGTGTTCTGCCACTTCGGTGACCGCAATACCCTCAGAATCCAGTAGTTTGGCTGTACCGCCCGTGGAGAGAATTTCTACGCCGGAAGAACTCAGAAATTGAGCAAATTCAACAATACCGGTTTTATCGGATACGCTTATCAGCGCACGCGCCACAGAGATACTGGTCATGGGTGTTCCGTTTTAAAAGTGAGGGATTATACCGATATCCGTATGACGGAGCGCTAGAGAATTTTGTACTGCTCCAGTTTTTTTCGCAGCGTCGCACGGTTGATTCCAAGGACCTTAGCGGCGAGGGTGCGATTATTATAACAGTGCGCCATCACACATTGCAGTAGAGGGCGTTCGACTTCTGACAGAACCAAAGCATAAAGACCATCGCACTCTTCATTGTTGCCCTCCATATTGTCAAAATACGCTTCCATTGCATCGTGTACAGAGGCAGCGAGATGAATGGGTTGCTTATCATCGGCATTGTGAGGAGGATCAAAACGAGCCATGTGCTGCGAGGATTCCAGCTAAGTTACTATCCATGAAGAAACGATATGCCCATAACGGTGTATGGTCAGGTGTAAGATGCAAAAAAAGCGAATCCCCTGAGATCCATGTCTTAGTCCGTTAAAAATGGATTGGGTGACGATAACAGGCTTATTCAGCCAGCTCAATCTGTCGTTTGGCGTAGTTTGCTGTGTAAAAAATGATTATCGATTCTGACTCAATAAGTTAACCGCGAATCATTAAGTGAATTCAATTTTGCATGCGGGCTAACCCGAATACGTTTTAAAGTCTCCGTGTTATAGAAAATCGAATTCGAATGCGAGCGCATTCTTACCTGGGTCAATAACTTCGACACGAATCGGGGTTTTTTTGCCAATGGGCATTTTTTTCGGATGCTCTTTTCTCAGGTCAAGATATTCGTTAGGTCCAAAACGACGCATTGCAACGGGCTTTCCACGGATATCGCTAAAACCCAGCTCGATTACGGGGTAAGGCTGTTCAAAATTTGCCTTGTTCTGCATCATACCCTTAATCATCAGCGCACCAGGTACGGTAGGATGCGAAAAAACGCCATGATTGAGTAACTCAATAGCATCCAGGTCTTTGTGTACAGGCACTTCGCAACCAGACACTTTACATACAGCAGTCACCACCGGTCTAAATAAGGGTTTGGTGCCGAGATATTTCCTGTTCGCGGTTAACGCCTGACCTACCAGAAGTAGCCCCAATATCGCCAGAACCGGAATCACCCACACCGGCCTTTTACGCTTGAGTTTTAGTCGCTGCGGCGCAACTGGGATAGGTAAATACTTGGGGGTAAATTCAGTGTCAGCGGGGCTTCCCACAGCAGCCGACTGATCATATTCATCGTGGCTATTAAAGCTTGAAGTGGAGGCGACAGGGCGTTGCTGTGAAACACCACGGCGATCCACTGAAGCAGACTTTTTAACTTGCGTGGGGTTTTTACGCGCGATCGGTTTGGACTGGAGAACGCTGTTATCTGTAGGCGTTGCCGGTGCTTCTGATTGTTGCGGCTTAACTGCCTGGAAAACAGTTGAGCATTCTCCACAGCGCACCTTGCCCGCCGCCGCCTGAAGGATTTCCTGAGTGACGCGAAATATCGCATGGCATTGTGGACATTCTGTATACATCTAGTCGCTAGTTATCCGTTTGGTTACGGCGGCCTTCAATCAAATGCCAGCCTTGTTTTGAGGTTCTGTTGGTTATAGAGAACCACGGGCTGTAGGCTTTTACTACATTGTCGGCTTGCTCATCAAGGACACCTGATAAAATAATTGAACCAGTGCGCCTAACTAATTGACTGATCTGTGAAGAGAGTATGATAAGCGGTTGCGCCAGAATATTAGCCATCAGTAAATCGACTGGCTCTGGATCAGCCGCATCCGCGTCTTGTAGATGGTAAAGATTCGCTGCAATTTGATTGCGTTGTGCATTGTCCTTGCTCGCTTGTAGTGCTTGTGGATCGATATCAATGCCGGTGACCTGCCGCGCACCTAATTTGAGTGCCGCGAGAAATAAAATCCCGGATCCACAACCATAATCAATCACCGATTGGTTGTCAGGTGGATTAGCATCCAGCCATTCAAGACAAAGTGCGGTGGTTGGGTGGGTTCCCGATCCAAATGCAAGTCCCGGATCGAGCATTAAATTCACTGCCTGCGGATTGGGCGGCAAAGTCCATGATGGGCAGATCCAGAGATTGTCGCCAAATTGCATCGGCTTAAAATCATCCATCCAGGCGCGAACCCAGTCCTGGTCTTCCAGCTTCTTATGACGCCAGCCAATAACTTGTGCAGACAGCCGGTCAAAAAATAGATATTTAAGTAAGTCTGGATCAACAGATTCTGGAAACAATGCCAGTAACGAGAGTTTCTGCCAGAGCGGTGTTTCACCTGGCGCAGGCTCCAAAATGGGATTGTCTTCAGCATCGGTAAGGGTAATCGAGAGGCAATTGAGCGCCTCTAATCTCTGCTCTACGATATCAAGATCGTCTGTGGCGAGTTCAAATTGAAACTGGAGCCAGTCCATTTTTGCTCCTTGCGATTGCAGCGAGTTTCGGATCACATTCCCAACTTCTTTTCCAGATAATGAATGTTGGCACCGCCCTTGCGAAACGCCTCATCCTTCATAATATCTTGCTGTAGCGGCACATTGGTAGTGATGCCTTCAACCAGAATTTCCTGAAGCGCGCCGCACATTCTCGCCAACGCTGTCTTACGATTCTCGCCATGAGTGATAATTTTACCAATCATTGAATCGTAATATGGAGGCACGGTATAGCCACCATAGATATGGGTTTCCATCCGTACTCCGGGGCCGCCAGGAGAGTGGAAGCGCGTAATTTTACCTGGTGAAGGGATAAAGGTTTTGGGGTCTTCTGCGTTAATCCGGCATTCGATGGCGTGACCGTTGATTTTGATATCTTCCTGTTTCAAGGTCAGCGGTTCGCCAGCCGCAATTTTTAGCTGCTGCTTGACCAGATCAATCCCCGTGATCATTTCCGTTACGGGGTGCTCAACCTGCAAACGTGTGTTCATTTCAATAAAGAAAAACTCACCATTATCGTAGAGAAATTCAAAGGTGCCAGCGCCGCGATAGCCAATATCAATACAGGCTTGCGCGCAGCGTCCGCCCACATCCTGGCGTACTTTTTCGCTAATGCCGGGAGCCGGAGCTTCTTCAGCGACTTTTTGATTGCGACGTTGCATCGAGCAATCCCGCTCACAAAGATGAATCGCGTGACCCTGTCCGTCAGAAAGCACCTGGAACTCAACATGGCGCGGCGTCTCCAGGTATTTCTCCATGTAAACCATGTCATTGCCGAAAGTTGTTCGTGCTTCGGCTTTGGTCAGAGCAATGCTTTCGAGCAACTCTTCTTCAGCGTGAACCACCCGCATACCGCGACCACCACCGCCGCCTGAGGCTTTGATGATGACCGGATAACCAATTCTACACCCTGCTTTGAGCGTTTTTTCATGGTCATCATCAATTGCGCCATTGGATCCTGGCACGGTTGGAACGCCGGACTCGATCATTGCATTGATGGCGGAAACCTTGTCTCCCATTAAACGAATGGTTTCAGCTTTCGGGCCAATAAATATAAAGCCGCTGGACTCGACTCTTTCGGCAAAATCTGCATTTTCTGATAAAAACCCATAACCAGGATGGATTGCCTGAGCACCAGTCACTTCTGCGGCACTAATAATCGCAGGGATATTAAGATAACTCTCAGTTGAAGGCGCTGGTCCGATGCACACCGATTCATCAGCTAGCCGGACATGTTTTAAATCCCGATCAGCTTCTGAATGGACAGCCACTGTTTTAATACCCAAGTCTCTACAAGCACGCAGGATACGAAGCGCTATTTCTCCGCGATTGGCGATCAGTACCTTATTCAGCATGCCACTACCCGATAAGGAAAAGTGGTTGGCCGAATTCAACCGGCTGACCGTTTTCAACCAGCACAGATTTCACCGTACCGGCATGATCACATTCAATTTGGTTGAGCATTTTCATCGCCTCAATGATGCAGATGGTTTCGCCGACTGCGATATTTTTACCTTCCTCGGCAAATGGCGCTGCTTCTGGCGATGAGGAGCGATAAAATGTGCCTACCATTGGAGATTTAACCACATGCCCATCGAGCTCGGGTGCCGCTGGGGCTGCATCAGCAGGTGCGGCAGCCGTCGGTGCTAGTTCAGCGGTCGCAGGGGCAGCCACCGGTGGCGCGCCATAAAACATAGGCGCTCCGCCTCCGGCTACCGGTTGATGAGTACGCGTAATTCGAACCGATTCTTCACCTTCGTGAATCTCAATCTCGGCAACGCCAGTGTCTTCCACTAGCTCTATGAGTTTTTTAATCTTGCGAATGTCCATGAATAATCCGTCAGTTATAAACGTTCTAACACTGATTCCAGCGCCAACTGATAGCCCTTGGGACCAAAGCCGGCAATCACACCTTCCGCAATATCACTAAAATAGGAGTGATGGCGAAAAGCCTCGCGCTGGTAAACGTTAGAAAGATGTACTTCAAAAAAGGGAATATCCACACCGGTAAGCGCGTCACGCAGCGCCACACTGGTGTGTGTAAATGCAGCCGGATTGAAAATAATAAACCGTGTTTGGTCTTTGCCAGCCTGATGAATTCTGTCGATCAGCTCATGCTCAGCATTGCTTTGGAACGCGTCCATCTCGGTGCCATGAGCCTCACATCGCGCCATCAGCCCAGCAATAATATCGTCCAGAGTTTGTTGCCCGTAATGTTCGGGTTCACGCTGTCCCAAGAGGTTAAGATTGGGACCATTGAGTAGCAGAATATCGGACATCTGTAGCAATATGGCTGCGATCTTCGCGAAAAATATCGCAAATAGCAGCTAACTGGAAAGAAATTGATTTTAGTCCCTTGTGTGACGGGTGTCTACATTTTTGCCAGCCGATGACAGGTAAAAATAATCATATTTTTACGCTTCCTACTGAACGGTCGAAGAAAAGGGATAACAGTGGTTGATCAAGCCGTTTTCAGACTACAGATACTTTTTTAACTCAGATTCAAGTTTACGTTTGCTCAATCCCCCAGCGCGGGTGAAGCGCACGATGCCATCGCGATCCAGCAAGACGCTATACGGTAGCGCGCCAATCTTGTTGCCGTATTGACGAGTCACAGCAGAGGCATCTGCTTGACCATGCAGAATAGGATAGTTAACGCCAAGGCTATCGGCAAAATCAGCTATTGCGCCCAGCTCGTCAATGGCAACACCAATAATTTCAAATCCCTGCTCGCCGTAGGTTTCTTTGAGGCTGATAAACGCGGGCATTTCCTCTCGACAAGGTGGGCACCAAGTAGCCCAAAAGTTAACCAGCACCACTTTGCCATCCCATTCTGAGATTGCATGTTGCGTGCCTTCGAGGTCAGGCAGGCTAAAATCAGGTCGCTTCGAACCTTTTTTAGCCATTGCCGCTTTTCCACCATTTTCTAGCGTAAGTTGTAGTTTTTGATCATCCTTTTGCGGAAACATCTGAGTAGAGAGCAAAAAGCCAGCCAGCAACGCTAATCCTGCGAGCAAGATATAAACCAGCCAGGGAGTTTTCGTGGTGTTTGAATTGTCCATTTCTATCCCGTTCTATTATTAAGCGATTAGTATTTAAGCGATGAGTTTGAGCTACTGAGAGAGTGCTTCCGAGGAATGCTTACTAAATTTCTCAGCGGCCATATAGCCGACCACTCGATAAGGTTTCAGCTCCTGACCTTGCGGATTGAAATAGAGAATCGCAGGTGGGCCGACAATGCCAAAATGCTTCAGCAGTGACTTGTCGGCATCATCATTGGCGGTGACATCGGCTTGTAGAAGCACCGTATTGGTGAGCGCGGCTTTGACGGCGGGATCAGTAAAGGTGAGTTTTTCCATTTCTTTGCAGGAGATGCACCAGTCCGCATAAAAATCCAGCATCACAGCTTTGCCGCTAGCATTGGCTTGCTGCAACGCTTGCTCGAATCCATCTTTACCTTTGATTTGCTGGAACGCCAGCCCAGATTCCTCGTGGCTGCCACCGCTGCCTGAGCCGGAGAAGACACCTTTCAATGGCTGCAATACATCGTTGCCACCACCAGCTGCACCGATTACTTGGAGTGAGCCGTAAAGCAGCAACGCAAACCCGAGCCCTTTCCACAGTTGCGACCATTTGGAAATACCTTCGGGGATTTGGCGCAAAGCACCCATATATATACCAGAGACGACTAACAACAGTCCCCATAAAAGCAGCGTGATTGAGACCGGTAGAATTCGCTCCAGCAGCCAGATAGCGACACCTAACATCATCACACCAAACACGGCTTTGACCGCATCCATCCACATGCCTGCCTTGGGTAATAATTTTCCGGCAGAGGCACCTATCAACAACAACGGCGCACCCATGCCCATGCTCAGTGCGAACAGCGCCATGCCGCCCAAAACCGCGTTTCCGGTTTGACCAATGTAAATCAATGCGCCGATCAGTGGCGCGGTCACGCAAGGACCTACGATCAAAGCAGAGAGTAGCCCCATGATTCCAGCGCTGAGTAATTTGCCGCCTTCTTGCTTATTGCTGAATGCGGTGAGTTTGGTCTGAATTGAGCCAGGCATTTGCAGCTCATAGAAACCGAACATTGAGAGCGAGAGAATGACAAATATTGCCGCGAAAATACTCAATACCCAAGGGTTCTGAAACCAGATTTGTAGATTGGCTCCAAACAAACCAGCGAGCACGCCAACCACGGTATACGCAAGCGCCATTGCCAGGACATAGACCAGTGCAAGGGTGAAGCCACGCCGAGTCGTAATATTCTCACCATCACCCACAATGATGCCGGAAAGAATCGGGATCATTGGGAATACGCAAGGGGTAAATGCCAACAATAGCCCAAAGCCGAAGAAGCTGATCAGCGTTAGTAACGTATTGCCGGATGAAAGGCTGGCAGCGATAGCATCTTGCTCCGATACTTTGCCTGTTGATTGCGGTGTGGCATCGTCAGTCGTTGCTGCCTGCGCTGGAGATGAAACCAGAGAGGCTAGCTGCAATGCGGTGAAATCAACCTTCTTTTTGATCGGTGGATAGCAGACACCAATATCAGCACAGCCTTGATAACCCGCATTGAGTGAGAGCGAATCGGGAGCGCCGCTGAGGCCGATGATTGGGAAATCCAGAGAGAATGCACCGCGAAAAATTTCTACATTGCCAAACGCAGGATCGTCCATACGAGTTGACGGCGGGTACTTTGGCTCACCCAGTTTCAGACCAGTTGCACCTTCCAGTGCCATTTTGATCTTCTTTTTGTACATGTAATAGCCATCGGCAACCTGCCATTTGGCTGAGACAAAACCTGGATTTTTCAGGTCTACGGCAAATTTGAAAGCCTTGTCGGGATCAAGTAATTCATCCTCAGCACCACCGCCAAGCGCATCATTCAAACCACTTAAAATGTCTAGAGCTGATTTTTTATCCCCTTCAGCCAATACCGTAGAACTGGCCGAGAAGATTAGAATTAGGGCAAGAAAAATCCAGCTAAACCCATTGTTTTTCAGGGAGAACAATCTGCTTTGTTTGCTATTTCTCATGTGTTGTTTCGGTTATCCAGGTTAAAAAGTCCTTTGACCCGCTTACCACGGGTAGCACCAGTAGCTCTGCGAGTTCATAAGGGTGTTGCTTGCTAATGAGTTGCTCAATTTTCGGAACCAGCTGGGAGCGGGTCTTGATTACCATCTGGTGCTCCTGACCTTTCTCCAGCTTTTCTTGCCACTCATAAATCGAGACCATTTTTGGCAAAATATTGACGCAAGCTGCCAACTGGTTTGTCACTAACTCTCCTGCCAATTTCTCTGCACCGAGCTGATCCGGAAAAGTGGTCAGAACGATAACGTATTCACTGCTCATAGTACGATCAATTATTCACAGAAGATGCGCGTTTTTAACATACCCGTAGAGGATTGGCGAATCAGAAGAAGCAACGAATACACTTATAAGTCACTCAGGTGAACATATGAAAAAATGTCCCACTCATCACAGACGATTGTAAGTATCTGATGTATAAGACGCACTGTTTAAATAAACCTAATGAAACGACGAGGAGTAGCTCATGGTTCAGATGGCGAAGAAACTCTATTAGCGGTAACACTATCCAGCCTACTGGCAGTTGGCTGTGGCGGTGGCTCCAGCTCCACTGATAGTGCCAGTTCTGGAGGAGAACCAAAAGCAGGTTCAATTACGGTTGGAAACTATCAGTCAGTACTCAATGCGGGTTTTGGTGGCTTGGGCGGGGTTACAGAATCAAGGGATGCATTATCCGAATCTGGTGAGTCGACTGATGATATTTTTGATATCACGGCGTGTGAGACTGGCAGCGTTACCCCAACTCAGACCCTAATCCCACCCTCAAGATCAGCCGTCTTTGTTGATTGCGTTGTTGGAGAGTCTAAGTTTAATGGTTCTGTTTCATTCGTCGCCAATCCTATCAGTGGTGGTTTCCTGCTTGATCCACCTGTTGGCAATGGCAGTGTTACAGCAACAATCACACTCGATCATTTCTCTGCCAAAACCTCTGATATCGATATTAATGATATGCACGGAGCGATGACGCTAAAGATTACCGTTGCGGGAGCTAATGAAACCACGGAAATAACGAGTGATGGCCTTAGTTTTAATTTTACCGAAGACGGCACAACGCAAGCGATTGAAATGACTTCAATGGCATTTAAGTTTATTGAAAATGGCGGAAATGGAGAAGAAACCGACACCTTAGACTACAGCTACAAGCAAGTTTTGGACGGCAAGGATGTGACGATCACTTACGATACTACGATGCCATTTATCACTGCTGAAAATGAGGACTACCCTCGATCTGGCTCTATGACAATCAAGTCATCAGAAGGCGGAACCATTCGTATCACCGCAAAAGATGATGAGCGTGATAAGGCTAGGCTGGAAGTCGATGTTGATGATGATGGCGATAATGAAATCAATGCTGGAAAACAGCCTTGGAGCACTATTTCTGGCGAAACCGGCTCTGGATCATCGTAAAGCGCTTCGTAGCGACAATCTAAAA
>CAZUAW010000038.1:9602-12839 GCA_964618535.1 uncultured Thiotrichales bacterium | reverse complement strand
ATTCAGATGGCTCAGACAACTCGGTCTAAAGGTAAAGACAGAAGTAAAACCTAACAAGTAAAGTGCAAGGTCAGCTGTTCTAGCTGGCCTTTTTTATGAGCGCTGATAAATTTAAAGTTCACATTCAGGGGGCTGATCCTGATAATTCTCAGATTTAAGGCGTTTTGAAAACCAGATTTTCCCACGCCTCACCGTACAGTTTGATAGAATCGCGTTTTTAGACCTTTGAAAGACAAGCGATTGATCCTTCAAAAAGAAAATCACTGGGCGATATTTTTCATGATAAAACAGAATATTTTCGAAGTTTTGATGTACTTGGTGGAGAACTACGTAGATCAGGAAATCGAAGAAAATTCAGAGCGTGACGAAATCGAAACCGAGCTGTTGCAAGCAGGTTTTGGCAATCAGGAAGTGAATTTGGCGTTCGATTGGCTGGATCAATTGTCTGATGGCAACCCATTGTTTGATCCGATGACTAGTTCCTGGCGCATTTACCGCGATGAAGAGCGTCAGCGATTAGGCACAGAAGGGATTGGTTTTTTGCATCAGCTGGAACAGGATAATATCCTCAAGCCTTCGGCACGAGAGCAAGTGATTGAACAATTTATGGCGCTTAATTCTCACCAAAATGATATCGCTCAACTCAAGTGGGTGGTATTAATGGTACTAATGAATCACCCCAAGTGCGATACAGATGACTTCGCGTGGCTTGAAGAACTTGTTTATGATGATGGCCCGCTGAGCATTCACTAGCCGCCAGATTGCCTTTTAATTTTTAGGAATATTACCACCGATGAGCCAAAATCTTGTCATAGTAGAGTCACCCGCTAAATCGAAAACGATTGAAAAATACTTGGGTAAAGACTACACCGTACTGGCCTCTTATGGACATGTGAGAGATCTGATTCCCAAAACAGGCGCAGTTGATCCTGATGATGATTTCTCGATGAAATACGCGATCATCGAACGAAATGAAAAACACGTCAAAAACATCTCTAAGGCGTTAAAAAAAGCCGACACCCTATTACTCGCAACTGACCCGGATCGCGAAGGTGAGGCAATCTCCTGGCATTTGTACGAGTTGCTGAAAGAGAAAGGGCTGCTCAAAGATAAACAGGTTCAACGAGTTATTTTTCATGAAATTACCAAACGCTCGATTCTTGATGCGGTTGCCAACCCACGCGAGCTGGCAACCAGCCTAGTCGATGCGCAGCAAGCACGGCGAGCGCTGGACTATCTGGTAGGGTTTAACCTTTCTCCGCTACTGTGGAAAAAAATCCGACGCGGCCTTTCTGCCGGACGAGTACAAAGCCCTGCGTTGCGTATGATCGCTGAGCGAGAAGCAGAAATCGAAGCGTTCGATCCGCAGGAATACTGGACGATTGAGTCTGATTTAAATCGCAACAATACCGATTTCATCGCCAAGCTCCAGCTGTACAAAAACGAAAAAGTTAAACAGTTCAGCTTCACTAATACTGAGCGTGCCAACGAAGTTCGTGACACGCTGATCAAAGGCATTGGTGGGAATGAGCTAATCGTTGATTCGGTCACCAAAAAGCAACGCAAACGTAATCCGACTGCACCGTTTATCACCTCGACTCTACAGCAGGAAGCGGCACGTAAGCTCGGCATGAGCACGCGCAACAGTATGCGTATCGCTCAGCAGCTGTATGAGGGAATTGATCTGGGTTCTGGCCCTGTCGGTTTGATCACCTACATGCGTACAGACTCAGTGAATCTGTCGGATGAAGCGGTTGAAGAAATTCGCCAGCTTATTGTTCAGCGTTATGGTAAAGATAATTTACCCGATGAAGTACCCGTCTACAAAACCAAATCCAAAAATGCACAGGAAGCGCACGAAGCGATTCGTCCGAGTTCTGCCATGCGCGTGCCGGATGAGATCAAGGCACACCTGGATGATAAGCAATTCAAACTGTACAACTTAATCTGGAAACGCACCATTGCCAGCCAGATGATCCACGCTACTATGGACACTGTCGCTGTAACGTTTGGTTGCGGTGATGGCAATGTTCTAAGATCGACAGGCTCCTCGATTCGCCATCCTGGTTTTATGGCGGTTTATCTCGAAGGTCAGGACGACAAGAAACAGGACGATAGCAAGGAGAAATTCCTGCCGGCGATGGAAAAAGGTGATCGCGTTGCGCTCAAGGAAATTAGAGCCGACCAGCATTTTACTGATCCACCACCGCGTTTTTCAGAAGCCAGTTTAGTTAAAACGCTGGAAGAGTACGGCATTGGGCGTCCATCTACTTATGCGAGCATCGTTTCTACGTTGCTAAATCGTGAGTATGTGGAGCTGGAAAGTAAACGCTTTTACCCCACAGAAGTAGGCCGTGTGGTGAATAATTTCCTCACCGAACACTTCAATACCTACGTTGATTACAACTTTACAGCACGGCTGGAAGATCAGCTCGATGAAATCTCTCGCGGTGAAAAGGACTGGATTCCAGTCTTGCGAGAATTCTGGGATCCGTTCAAAACGCTGGTGGATGACAAAGAATCGCTAACCCGTAAAGAAGCGATTAAGCCTCGCGAGCTGGGCGTTGATCCAAAATCTGGGCGGCCTGTTTCAGTTCGCCTTGGGCGTTATGGTCCTTGCGTACAAATTGGCGATGTTGAAGACGAAGAAAAGCCGCGCTTTGCAGGTCTGCGTCAAGGTCAAAAACTCAATAGCATCACCTATGATGAAGCGATGGAGCTATTCAAGCTGCCGCGTGATCTAGGTGAAACACCAGAAGGTGAGCCAGTCAGCGCCAATATTGGTCGCTTTGGCCCTTATATTCGCTATGGCAATAAATTTGCCTCATTGAAAGAAGATGATCCTCATGATGTGAAGCTCGAACGTGCGCTGGAAATCGTCGCTGAAAAGAAGCAGGCTGATTTAGACCGCATCATTCTGGATTTCCCCGATGAAGGTATTCAGGTGCTTAAGGGGCGCTACGGCCCGTTTATTACCGACGGCAATAAAAACGCTAAGATTCCCAAAGACACCGAGCCAAAAGACCTTGATCTGGCGACCTGTCAAAAACTGATTGAGGAAGCACCGGAGAAGAAATCTCGGCGTAAAAAGGGTGCTAAGAAAAAGAAGGCTGCCGCTAAAAAGAAAACCACCACCAAGAAAAAGAGTACGGCTAAGAAAAAGTCCAGCAAGAAAAAGGCTGCTAAAAAGAAAGCTTCTAAAAAGAAAGCCGCAAAGAAAAAGTCAGCTGCTAAAAA
>CAZUAW010000038.1:0-9502 GCA_964618535.1 uncultured Thiotrichales bacterium | reverse complement strand
CTAAAAAGAAAGCTTCTAAAAAGAAAGCCGCAAAGAAAAAGTCAGCTGCTAAAAAAGGCTAATCAGCTTGGAAGTGAGCCGCGATGTTAAGCGCGCCGCAGCGGTATTAAAAACCGGCGGCGTCATCGCCTATCCAACGGACACTGTTTTTGGGCTTGGATGTTTACCCACTAATGTCGCCGCGATTCAAACAGTGCTTGATATCAAAAAGCGCAGCGCTAGTAAGGGGCTAATCTTGCTCGGTGCTAATCGCGCTCAGCTTGAACCTTATATCAGTACGGATCTGTCGGATGCTGATTGGCACGCCATCACCGCAAACCAATCTGAGCCAACCACCTGGTTGGTGCCAGCCGCTGATGGAGCCTCTTCTCTATTAAGAGGAGACCACGCAACCATCGCCGTGCGTATCACCAGACACCCAGCTTCCTGTGCGCTGTGTGTTGCAGCCAATAGCGCCATCGTCTCCACTAGCGCCAATCTTTCCGGGCAATCGCCAGCTAGCGCTTGGGACGCGCTGCCAGTGGAAATCTCGAAGTCAGTGGATTTAGTCCTGAACGATACTTGCGGAAATCCCGATCAACCTAGCCGAATCAGGCATTTAAAAAATGGGAATCTACTCAGGGGATAGTGCTCTGACAGCTCAATTCTTGATCCCCGTCGCTATAAATCCGTAGCTAAACAAACCTGGTTCGATCTCTTTGAGCAACCCAATTGTAATTATTACCCAGCGGCGACAAACTCCTCTGCGTACTTAGGAAGTCATCTGAGTTGCACGGATAGCAATCAAATGGCCTGTTCTCTGTTTACAGACCTGAGTACCACAAGGAGAGTGATTACAATAAAAAAAGATGGAGTGATTTGGGGGGAGAGTCATGATTGACGACTGGCATTCACATGCGGGTGTCGAACCATGATGTTAAAGGGTCTCATTTATGAGAACCCTTTTTTTTTGTCCATAAATTGAGCTGAGTCGCTAAATCTTAAAGCCGTAAAAACGCTTACGCAACTTGCGTACATGTAATGCCCAGCCCATGATTATTCCAAAAAGCATCCCAACGAGTGCAATCACTGCTGCAATTGCGAGTGGGTGAAAGCGCTGCTTTTTATTCAAGTCACTTTCGAGACGTTTAACTTTCAATGAGGCTTGATCGATTTTTTTCGTCAATTGCTGCTTGTCATTAAACAGCTGAACGTTTTCCTGATTGGCGACGACTAACTGTTTTTCGTAATCTTCCCGCAGGCTTTCGCCAACTTTCTTGTTATCGAGAACTTTTTCCAAGGTGACAATTTTGGATTCTTTAGCGCGAATGATTCGCTCTAGCTCAAGTACTTTGAGCTGCCCTGGTGGCTCACTAACAATGTAATGACGCTTAACCCAACCGACTTCCCCTGTGGTGGTACGTACCTTTAAGAAGTTCCGCGATTCTTCAAGGATATCCAGCACGTCCGCGGATTCTAATGTTTTGACCTTACTGCCAGTGCCTTTCTCGGAGAACAAGGTTAACTGTAGGTGATCCGTTACATAGCCGATTCCTTCCAGCGCAAAGACGGGCGTGGTGAGCGTCACCAAGAATAAAATCACCCAGCCTTTCAAAAGTTTGTCCATTAGCGTTTAGCTGTAAACTTTACCGTAGGATCTGCTGAGGAGCGACCGCCGAGGATGGGGAGGTGCTGGAAATGCACGGAGCCATTCTCAGTACGAAGCACATCATTCGCAGCTACAGTTCTTTGACGGCAGAAATCAATTCACTCGCCATCGCCTGTCCATCACCATAAAGCATGCGCGTGTTGTCAGCAAAAAACAGATGGTTTTCAATGCCGGAAAATCCAGCACCTTTGCCACGTTTGATGACGATTGTATTTTTCGCGTAATCCGCATTCAATATCGGCATGCCGTAGATCGGGCTATCGGGATTATTTCTGGCAGCGGGATTGACGACGTCATTCGCGCCAATGACCAATGCAACATCAGCAGTTGAGAAGTCATTGTTGATCTCATCAAGATCATAAATCATGTCATACGGCACGCCAGCTTCCGCCAGCAGAACATTCATGTGCCCTGGCATCCGGCCAGCAACAGGGTGAATCGCAAATTTCACGGTGACGCCGCGATCTTTCAGCAATTGCACCAATTCCCAGATTTTATGCTGTGCTTGAGCAACCGCCATACCGTAACCAGGAATGATGATGACTTTTTCAGCAAAAGCCATCATCACGCCAACATCGGTAGCCTCAATTGGCTTCATGCTGCCGTCGACGGATTCTTCTTCGCCGGAGCTGGCATCGCCAAAGTTACTGAACAGCACGTTGCTAATGGGTCGGTTCATGGCTTTTGCCATCAGTTGCGTGAGCAGTGTACCTGCGGAACCCACCACAATACCGGCAATCATCATGGCAGGGTTTTGCAGCACAAAGCCCTCAAGGCCGACAGCCAAACCCGTCAGTGCGTTGTACAGAGAAATCACTACCGGCATGTCAGCACCGCCGATGGGCAATGTCATTAAAATGCCCAAAGCAAATGCGAACACGAAGAATAGGAAAATAGTGAAGCCACCGACTTCATGACCTGCATTCAGAATCATTACGCCCAGCACCACCGTGATAACCGCGATGACCAGCGTGACGATCCGTTGGCCACCAAAACGGAAGGCGCTACGCATAATGCCTTGCAGCTTGGCGAAGGCGATCCCAGAGCCGGAGAAAGCGACCGTACCGATCACCGCTCCGAGTACAGCCAGCAGCAATACTAACGAGGACATTTCTTCGCCCTTGACCAGCTCGACACCGGCGATTGCAGCAGCCGCGCCACCACCCATTCCGTTGTAGAGCGCAATCATTTGCGGCATATCTGTCATCGCCACTTTTTTACCTGTCCACCAGGCAAGTCCGCCGCCAATGCCAGTCGCCAATACGATCAACACATAGTTATGGTGTATTTGGGGATGGAAAAAAGTTACTAAGGTCGCCAGCACCATGCCAGCGCCGGCCCACATAATGCCGCGCCTTGCGTTCACGGGCGATGACATTTGCTTTAAGCCGAGGATGAATAAAACGGCGGCAATAAAATAGGATATTTGAATAAACCAGCTCATGATTTATCCCCTTTGCTGGTCTTGAACATTTCCAGCATTCGCTCAGTCACGACATAGCCACCGACCGCATTACCCGCACCGAGTAACACGGCAAAAAATCCAATCGTGGTTTCCATGCCGCCTTCTGCATGACCAAGAGCAACCATCGCACCGACCAATACAATGCCGTGAACAAAATTAGAGCCAGACATCAATGGTGTATGGAGGATGACGGGGACTTTGGAAATTATCTCATAGCCGGTAAACGCGGCGAGCATGAATATGTATAACGCGATAAATCCTTCACTCATGATTCCATCTCCTCGACAGCTTGTTTAACTTGCTCGTTCATGATCTCTCCATCTTTCGTCAGCAATGCGCCGGCAATCACTTCGTCATCCCAATCGGGTTGGTATTCACCTTCTACGATCATTGGGGATAAGAAGTTAAAAATATTTTTAGCGTACATTTCGCTCGCGTGCAGCGGTGCTTGACTGGCAACATTCAGCGGTCCATTAATAAGTACGCCGTTGTGGTTGATGATCTCACCGGGCTTGGTTAGCTCGCAGTTACCACCACCTTCAGCTGCCAGATCAATAATTACAGCCCCTGCTTTCATTTTCTCAACGGTGCTGGTTGGGATGATTTTTGGCGCGGGTCGGCCAGGGACAGCAGCGGTTGTAATCAGGACATCGGCTTGAGCGATGTACTCTGCCAGTTCATCTTGCTGCTGCTGTTTTTCATCAGCAGTGAGCTCGCGTGCATAACCGCCTTCGCCTTCTGCGGAAATGGATAGCTCAATAAATTTTGCACCCAGCGATTCAACTTGCTCTTGGGTTGCGGAGCGCACATCGTAGCCTTCCACCATCGCGCCGAGCCGTTTAGCTGTGGCAATCGCCTGCAACCCTGCAACACCTGCGCCAATGACAATCACTTTGGATGGTCGTATCGTGCCAGCGGCGGTTGTCATCATCGGGAAAAACCGATTCGCCTGATCCGCCCCCATAATCGCTGCCTTATATCCAGCAACAGCGGCTTGAGATGAAAGTACGTCCATCGCCTGCGCTCGACTGATGCGAGGGATCATCTCCATCGCAAAGCTAGTGATTTTTTGATCGCGGAGCTGAGCCACAAGTTTTGGGTTTTTGAATGGCGTGAGCGTGCCTATCAGAACACCACCCGCTGGGATTTTTTTGATATCAGCTGCATCAGGCACCTGCACGGTGACTACAATCTCTGCATCGCTATAGCCTGATCCCTGTTTGATGGAAGTGACATCGCTATATTGCTCATCTGTAAAACCGGCATCGGAACCTGCATTGCTTTCCAGCAACACCTCAACATTCAGGCTCGCCAGTTTCTTCGCAACCACGGGATCAACCGCTACCCGTCGTTCACCATCCGCTGTCTCTTTTGGTACCGCCACTTTTAAGGGCATCACTACTCCGGGTTTCGGGAACGCGCACGTTCCAAATTCAAAGGAGTGTATATTAGCGGATTAGCCAGAGCCTGTTAATACTATTAGTAGAGTAGTTTGAATCGCAGAATCAAATACGTGTAAAGTAAGCAGCTATTAAATTTGGAGCCAGCTATGCCCCGCTATCAAGGCGAGTTCTCAAATCGTCATGATTTAACGCCTAAGCTTGGAGTCTTGCTAGTGAATCTGGGTTCGCCAGATGAGCCGACTACCCGTGCTGTGCGTCGCTATCTTAAGGAGTTTCTTTGGGATCCTCGTGTGGTCGAAATTCCCCGCCCAGCATGGTGGTTGATCCTGAACTTATTGGTTTTAAATACGCGCCCTAAAAAAAGTGCGGCGCATTATCAATCCGTCTGGACGGATAAAGGCTCGCCATTGCTGGCGCATTCACGAGATCAGGCAGAAAAACTCGGTCAGGCATTTGAGCAGCAATATGCCGGAAACGTGATTGTTGAACTTGCAATGCGTTACGGCAATCCTTCGATTGAATCTGCTTTGGATAACTTGTACCACGCAGGTGCAACGCATTTGATGGTATTGCCGCTTTATCCGCAGTATTCCGCTACCTCAACCGGCACTGTCTTTGATGAAGTTACCGCTGTTTTGCAGCGCCGCCGCTGGATACCAGAGTTTAGATTCATCAGTCACTACTTCGATGATTCGGGCTATATTCAGGCATTGGCTGACGATATTCAGCACCATTGGAGTACGCAAGGTCGATCAGAGCATTTATTACTCTCTTTTCACGGTATTCCCAAACGCTGTACCACCCAAGGTGATCCGTATGAGCACGAGTGTAAAAAGACCGCTGAGCTGTTAGCGAAAGCACTAAAATTACAAAACGATGAATGGACGATTACCTTTCAATCGCGATTCGGTCGAGAGGAATGGCTCAAGCCCTACACAGAGCAAACGCTGCGAAGCATGGGTAAACAGAAACTTTCGAGTATCGATGTCGTCTGCCCCGGCTTTTCATCTGATTGTCTCGAAACGCTGGAAGAAATTGAAATGACCAACCGTGATGCGTTCATTGGAACTGGCGGTAAAAATTTCACCTATATTCCTGCGCTGAATGCGAAACACGGACACATTCAATTTTTAAAGCATTTGATAGAAAGAAATAGCCAAGATTGGCTTGCTTTGGAAAATATTCAATAATCTCTAAGGAACCCTATTTATGTTAAATCAAAAAGTTTTGACCATTGCGCTACTCTCTTTGTTCACAGCAGTCTCTCCAGTGCAAGCAAAAAGCTTGATGGAAACCAATGCAGCGGCCGGAACTGCTTTTATGGAAAAAAACGGCAAACTCGATGGTGTTAAAACCACTAAAAGTGGTTTGCAATACAAAGTGATCAAGGCCGGAAACCCTGATGGAAAAAAGCCCGGCTCAAAGAGTAAAGTCACTGTGAATTATGAAGGTAGGCATCTTAATGGCGAAGTTTTTGACAGCTCATACAAGAGAAATAAACCGATCTCTTTCAAGCTAAACCGTGTCATCAAAGGCTGGACGGAAGGCTTGCAACTCATGCGGGTTGGCGCTAAATATCAATTATTTATTCCACCTGAAATTGGCTATGGAACAAAAGGTGCAGGCCGGGCGATCGGACCCGAAGAAACATTAATTTTTGATGTTGAGCTATTAGACATAAACTAACTATTTCTCGAAAAATGAGCGCTAGAACTACTGCATACACAGCCATTTGGTTACTGATTTTTTTTGCGGTCTTAATCTGGTCAAGTATTCATCCACTGGAAAGAGTAACTTGGGTATTGGAAGTAGCACCTGCTGTCATCGGTTTAGTGGTGCTGGTATTCACCTTTCAAAGTTTCCGTTTAACACCACTGGTTTATGTCCTAATTTTAATTCACTGCATTATTCTTATGGTCGGCGGGCACTACACGTACGCAGAAGTACCTTTGTTTGACACCTTCAAAGAGATGTTTAATTTAGAGCGAAATAATTACGATAAGCTCGGCCATTTCGCTCAAGGGTTCGTGCCTGCAATGATTGCCAGAGAAGTGCTGATCCGAAAAAATGTAGTAAATGGAAACAAGTGGCGCGGTTTTTTAATTATCTGTTTCACGCTCGCGTTCAGCGCATTTTATGAATTAATCGAATGGTGGGTTGCACTGTTATCAGGTGACGATGCCGAATCTTTTCTAGGCACCCAGGGCTATGTCTGGGATACGCAATCGGATATGTGGTTGGCACTTATCGGCGCGAGTGCAGCGTTATTACTGCTTACCCGATTGCATGACAAACAATTAAATTCCATCGGTGTGAATAGACTTTAGAGACGCCCTTTAGCAAACCGCTACCGATACTTTTTTAGATATTGTTTTTCGAAAATTCGCTTTGCCCAATGCATTGCAGGGTTTGCGGGTAAAACAATACTTCTTTTCTCGGTACGGGTGATTAACATGCCTTGTGTATGGCTATCTACAATACACATTAATTCTGCTTTATACGTTTCCGTTGGTGTTTTTCCGGCAAATTCAAGCACCATATTTTTTGCCGCAGCTTCAGCCTGGAGGTCTGCCATATGTGCTTGCTTAGGCAGCCAGTCAGGCCCGGGGAAACTGCCAGAATCGCCGACAACATAGGTCTTGTCCCAGCCTGCAACTCGGCAGTGTTTATCGCCTTGAATCAGACCACCCGGGGAGCGAGGTAGCTCTGTATTATTGAACCAGCTATTGCCGGTCATGCCAGGCATAAATAAAATCAGTTCAGCAACAAATTCACCACCTTCGGTAATCACGCTGTTTTCGGTGAAGCCTTTCATTTTATGACCAAGGTGGGTTTCGATATCCCGCTTTTTCATTTCCGTGAGAATGCCTTTTACGGCTTTTGGTCCAAGCCTTGCGCCGGGTTTTGGAGCTGGCGTAAAAAAGACCAGTTTGAATTTATCGCGGCGTTTTTCTTTGCGTAACTGACTATCAATGCCAAATAAAAATTCAAACATCGGCCCGCCACGCATTGCAGAAGGTTCTTTGGGGTTGCCACCAAAGCCAATTGCAATGGTGCCACCTAGCATGGCTTTTAAACGATCACGAATCTCCATGCCGGCATCAACGCCTTCACAGGGGGTAATGACGTGCTCAATTCCTGGCAGCTTTTTAATGAATTGACCGCCAGAGGCAATGATCAGTGCATCGTTTTTAATATCACCATTGTCGGTTTTGAGTACTCTACCTGCTTCAGAAACGCCCGTTGCAGATCCCTGATGATATTTAACATTATGTTTTTTAAAGAAATTATCTAGCTGTATCACCATGTCCTTTGGTTGGCGGATGCCGGAAGGAATCCAGATAATGCTTGGCAGGTAGACGAAATACGGACGCGGAGCGACCAGCGTGATTTCGACATCAGCCTTGAGCTTTCGGATAGTTCGGACAGCCGTCAGTGCGCCAAAACCAGCGCCAACAATAGTGACTTTTTTCATGGGACTTCGGTAATGAAACTTTAAGAGCAGCTATTCTACTTGGATTTTATCGGCAGAGTAACAAACCACACTACAGCACCCCTGATGATTTGATCTTTAGATAATCATTCACCAGCTCGACCGAGAGTTTTTCCGGACTAACATCAAACCCCAGGGCATTGGCTGCGCGAATTTGATCAAACGTATTTTGACGATGGTAGAGATATTCATGCGCCGCACAGACCCGAATCGCATCGTCAAAATTTTCTACCTTGTGTTGAATAGCGTTATCCAACACCTGTTCTCGCATACTAGCGACCAATACCAGATGTCGTTTTTTTAGTAAAATTAATGCGGCGCAAAGGTCGTCATTGTCCTCGTCACGAACATTGGTTATAAATACGATCAGGGCACGTTTTTTCTGCCGCATTAAAATTGATTTTGCAGCCGCAGAATAATCAGGAGCATAAGTTCCTGGCTGTATATCGTACACAGAATTAAGGATTCGTTGCAGGTTGCGCTTACCACGAGCAGGCTTTACCCAATGCTGATGATTGGTCTCATCATTGTTGCTACTAAAGGTGCCTACGCCAACAGCATCACCTTGCTGCAACGCGACGTAACTGAGCAGTAATGCTGCGTTTAATGAATGATCAAAATGCGAAAGTTCTCCATCTTTGGTTCGCATGCGATGGCCACAGTCTATCATTAAAAGAATTTCCTGATTTTGCTCGTCATTAAATTCTCGTGAAATAAGCTTGCGGTGTTTAGACGTCGCCTTCCAATCGACTTTTTTTAACGAATCGCCTTGTCGATATTCACGCAACTGATGAAATTCCTGACCTTCACCACGACGTCGATGCTTGTTAATACCGAGTTGTCCCAGTCTATTATCTAGTGCTAGTAGCGCGTATTGGCTGACCGCCGAAAAATTGGGATAAACACGGCAATGCGTTTCAAGCGTGAGTTTTTTTGTAAAATGCCATAATTTAATCCGTGATGATCGACGAGCTTGTAGTGTCTTAAAATCATGGTCTCCGCGTTCTTCAGGATAAATAGAGTAATTTACTGTTAAACGACTACTAGCAGGAATTAAAGCCGTTGCAGGTAACTTCTTAAATTTCATAGATTGAGGGACATGATCAAACACTTGCAATTTAATTGGGCGGTTATCGTCATTGAAGATTTCTAAATCAACATCACTCCAAACGCCCAATGCCAATGTTCTATTAATTTTTCTTTTTATCAATAATGGTTGGTGGAACATGCCTGTCAGCAAATCAATAAATACAATTAGACCAAAGAATCCGAGTAATCCCCACCACCATTTCTCAAAGCCCCAAAGACTGGCTGGAATGGATAATCCGGCAAGCACTAAGAGCAGCTTAAGTAAATTATTCGTTGGTGATGGCATGATTGGTCTTATTGGATGCTTTTTACAGGTGTATTGTTAAGGGCGTCTCTAAAAATGTAAGCGCCCCTGAGAAAAACCATGAACAGCACCTTTTTTATGCGAAAAATCGTTAAATACA
>CAZUAW010000037.1:11737-12859 GCA_964618535.1 uncultured Thiotrichales bacterium | reverse complement strand
AATTGAAAGGATCATTTCTAGTGGATGAAAGCGCGAGCCGGTGGTGACATCAATATCGGGATCAGCATGATGTACTCGATGCAGTTTCCAGAGTAGCGGTACATGGTGGACAACAACATGCTGCAGATAAATTGCCAAATTTAGCAATACAACGGCAATAAGTACTGAGAATGTTGTGCCCAAAGGCAAACTATTCAACAACCCCCAGTGCTGTTCATTGGTGTAGATCGCAACGCCTATTGCCGCTGTTGGAAACAGTAGACGTACAATTAAGGTATTGGGAAATACCAAACTGATGTTATTCAGCCACCGCAGCATTTTAGGCGTGGTTAGCCGACGTCTCGGAGAGATCAGCTCCCACACCGCCATCACAGCCAGCAAGCCGAAGAAAGTGACGAGTCGAATTTCACGCTCGTAATTAATCACTAAGTCTTCCAAAACAGTCGTTTCCTCCTAGAAAACCAGTCATCCACTACAAAACTTTGAGCCGATGCAGATCAATTTATCTACAACTGCACTATATTGTAGGGCATTAAAAATAGAAGCACGATTGATGAGACACATTAAAACAGCAAGTTTTTCCCCCAATCGCACCGCCATCCTTGGCTCTTTGCGAAATACTGTCCATCCTTGGACATAATTCACGGATGAACAGAATTATGAGTATTACCGAATCAAACCTGCCCCAAGCAAGTGGTGAAGATATCAGCGTGAACACTACAGTGACTCAGCAGCAGCCAAAACCTGATGAGGTTGCCGCATCAGCACAATCAGTGGCTGAGATTGAAACAGGTATCACGCCTTACAACGCTTATCTTGAAATCCAAACGCAGGTTTCCCAGTTTGAAAGATTTGCTGAAGATGACCAGGCAATCGCTATTACCTTGCCTGATTACCCGTTTTTCACAGAAACCAAACTACAATCCATTTTTGTTCATCAATCTGGAACCATCTCCATTGCTGGTGAGGCTAAAGGTGGAAAAATGGTCAGTGTGCGTGATCAAGTGGATTCACTGTCCTACGCACTCTCAGTGATGTCGCGCCCAGCTAACCCTCGTCATCCTGGAAAAATCGAAGTCGGATTTATCTCTTAAACGGTGTATTCGCTTATCAATTCAACCC
>CAZUAW010000037.1:0-11637 GCA_964618535.1 uncultured Thiotrichales bacterium | reverse complement strand
TTACCGGCATGCTGGTTGTATTTACTGATTACTACACCTCTACCGAATATTCTCCCGTCAAAGATCTTGCCCGAGCTTCTACAACTGGACACGGCACGAACGTCATTGCAGGCCTGGCGCTATCGATGAAATCGACTGCTCTGCCAGTTTTAATGATCTGCTTGGGAATCTACGAAGCCTATTATTTTGCTGGCTTATACGGAATTGCAATTGCAGCCACCTCAATGCTCTCAATGACCGGTATTGTGGTAGCACTGGATGCTTATGGCCCGATCACTGACAACGCTGGCGGTATCGCAGAAATGGCTGGTCTGGATCCTGAGATCCGCAAGACTACGGATGCACTAGACGCCGTTGGTAACACCACCAAGGCCGTCACCAAAGGCTACGCTATCGGTTCTGCAGGGCTGGCAGCATTGGTGCTTTTCGCAGACTACACCCGCGAACTCACTCACCACAGTGGCACAGTTTTAACTTTCGATCTCTCCAATCACATGGTGATCATTGGTCTGTTTATCGGTGGCATGGTGCCTTATTTATTCGGTGCCTTTGCGATGGAAGCAGTAGGACGGGCAGCCGGTGCCGTGGTTGTTGAAGTTCGAGATCAATTCAAAAATGACCCTGGCATTCTGGCTGGAACCTCCAAGCCGGATTATTCACGCGCTGTCGATATGCTGACGAAATCAGCCATCAAGGAAATGATCATCCCATCATTACTACCGGTTGTGATTCCCGTAATCGTCGGCCTGACGCTCGGCCCACAAGCTTTAGGTGGACTTCTGGTCGGAACCATTGTGACCGGATTATTCCTCGCTATCTCAATGACCACGGGCGGTGGTGCATGGGATAACGCTAAAAAATACATCGAAGATGATAATTTTGGTGGTAAAGGTTCAGATGCACACCATGCTGCGGTTACCGGCGATACTGTAGGCGATCCGTACAAAGATACGGCGGGCCCTGCGATCAACTCGTTGATCAAAATCATGAATATTGTTGCACTACTGATCGTGCCATTGCTGTAAAAACGGGCGATACAGGGCGGAGAGCATTTCTCCGCCCTGGTTTAGTTATAAGGCGGGATTTTCTATCTCGCCTACATCCAAAAGTGCGGTCATTCCTCAAGTAACCCGCTCATCCACCGATATTGATACCAATCGTTAACCAAGCGATGGGATTGACGCTGACTTGTAACATCAAGTCTTAGTTGTAAAACATAATAATAAATCACGGCCATCAGGCAGCGTGAAACAACAAGGGATTGCATAGGGATGTCACAAAGTTTAATGACTCAATGGTTAGAGACGCAGTGCCGTCTGCTACCCAATGTAATGGCGAGTGCTGTTTGCAGTCCGGCTACGACTACAGAGCCCTTAATCGCAGTTGTATACCCCCAAAATTCAGACGAACACTCTGCGCTTCAGGCAGCCGCAGATTTAGCCAGCAAGCACAACAAACCAATCATTTATGTCGCTGATAAAAATGCTACCTCAGTGGTTACAATCGCTCATCCCGTAAAATTAAAAAATGATTTGATGGGCGCTGCCGTTTTTATTTTAGAAGACTGTGACACCAACATCGCAAAGTCATCGATGACGCAACTTCAACAAGGTCTGCCCTGGTTAACTGGCATGTTGAATTTTCGGTGTGATGATTCTCCTTTGCAGGTAAAACTGGGTAAGCTAACACGCCTCATTGGAACTGTACTGACACCGGAATCCTTTACTGAAGCAACCACAGCATTGGCTAGCGAATTGTCCTCAGAGCTCAACTGTGAGCGTGTTTTTCTTGGCATGGTGCATTCCAGAAGAACACGACTTGAATGCATTTCAAAAACGTCAGATATCGCGCCAAAGGGAGCGTTGACACAAGCTGTAACCGCCGCTATGGATGAAGCAAACGACCAGCAGCGAACCATCTCATCCCCACGTATAGAAAATGCTACAGCACCCTTTGCTTCGATCAGACAAGATGAGTTGCGCAATCAACATCAATTTGGAGCCATTTGTACCGTCCCGCTAATCATCGATGGACGAGTCATTGGTTCACTCCTGCTAGAACGCTCGAAAGACAATTCTTTTAACGCCGATGACTTAGTTTTATTTGAACAAATTGGCAGCTTTATCGCACCCATATTAAAATTAAAATATCGAACTGGAGTGCCATTATTAAGCCGCTTTAGAGAAAAAGCATCGCGGTGGAAGCGGTGGTCGCTCAGTGATAAAAACATTTCCTGGAAACTGGCTTCAGTGGTATTTGTCATGACGATGACCGGCGTGAGCCTTTTACCGGTTGCCTATGAAGTAACCACCACCTCGCGTCTTGAAGGCAGCATTCAAAGATCAATACCAGCACCCGATAATGGATTTATCAAATCTGTTTTTGCACGCCCTGGCGATGAGGTTAAAACCAATCAGCTATTAATCGAACTGGATGACCGAGATTTACAGTTACAACGGGAAAAATCTGAAAATGAAATTGCTAAATTAAAGAGTAGTTTTGGTAAAGCGCTAGCAACCAGTGATCGCTCCAAGCTGGCAGTCATTCAAGCTGAAATAGCAGAAGCCAAAGCGGATCTCAGTTATGTTAAACAGCAGTTGCAACGCACACGATTAATATCTCCTTTTGATGGCATCGTGCTGGAAGGTGATTTAACCCAGTCACTGGGCGCACCGATACAACAAGGTGATAATTTAATGGTGCTATCACCAAGCAATGATTTCCGTATCATTCTTGAAGCAGAGCAACAAGATATCGAGAAGATAACCATCGGTCAGTCGGGGAGAATCGCATTTTCTTCTAACCCATCTCAATATTTTAATATCACCGTTAACAGAATTAGTCCGGTTGCGAAAACGCTGAACGGAAAAAATATTTTTGAGATAGAGGCCGCTTTTAGTCAGGACTATTCTGTTCACCTGCGCCCTGGTTTTGAAGGACTCGCTAAACTGTATGTTGATGATCGTCCTCTGTTTAAAATAGGTTATCAAAAAGCCCATAACTGGATTAAGTTTCATGTTTGGCGCTGGACGGGCATGGTATGAGTGAAACTTTCCTTAGTCCTGACTGGCCCAATGTCGCGCAGCTAACGCCTGGCTTACGCCCTCATTTACGCTTGCATAGACAGGTTTATCGTAAACGTATCTGGCATATTATCGAAGACGAAACCAATGGCCGACAACATCGTCTGGATGAATCCGCATGGCAAATGGTGAGCCAGTTCAACGGCAGTCTAAGTGTCAATGAATGCTGGGAAAATTTACTCAATAGCCTCAAATCACATGCCCCGAGCCAGCCTGATGTTATTCAATTAATGGGGTTTTTGCATCAAGCAGATCTGATCCATGTAGAAACGACCGTTGATACAGATGAATTATTTTATCGTAGTAAAAATCGCAAAAATATTCGTCGTCAATCGATGGTTAATCCTTTCGCATTTAAAGCGCCATTGATTAATCCAACAAAACTTCTAGATAAATTGGAACCCAAAACACGCTGGATGTTTCACTGGTTGACTGGGACTGGAATTGTATTACTGACATTATTTTCTGCATTGTCCGCGATCCAGAATTGGGACGAAATTGCGATACACGCAGCAAATACTTTACCCTCAAGTAAATTCTGGATAATTACCTGGTTTGTGTATCCGCTGGTCAAATTTTTCCATGAAATGGCGCATGCTGTTACCGTCCGTTATTGGGGCGGTAAAGTCCATGAGATCGGCATCAGTTTGCTGGTGTTAATGCCAGTTCCTTATGTTAATGCTTCCGCAGCTAATTTATTTCCCAACAAGCACGCCAGAATGTTGGTTAGTGCCGCAGGTATTTTGGCAGAAGTCATTCTTGCTTCCGTCGCTTTATTTCTCTGGCTAAATGTTAGTGATGGCTGGATTCGTGATATTGCTTTTGTTGTTATGACCATTTCCGGCGTTTCTACCGTACTATTTAATGCCAATCCTTTGATAAAGTTTGATGGGTATCATTTTCTGACAGATTGGCTTGAAATTCCTGACTTGGCAAAGCGTAGCAGCCAATATTGGATCTCGTTAAGTAAACGCTATTTTCTAAAAGTACCAGAATCATTAAAAACATATCATGCCTCTGGAGAAGCGAAATGGCTGTTTTTATATATGCCATTATCCTGGGGATATCGATGGATAATTCTGATAGTAATTGCTCAGTGGATGGCAAGTATTTCCTTATTGCTTGCGGCACTGGTTAGCGCATATTTTCTACATGCACTCGTTGGAAAACCCGTCTGGAAGTTTAGCCGCTATCTCTGGCAATCAAGCGAACTGAGCAGTCAAAGAGCTCGGTCTATTGCAAGTGTTAGTACTGTCGTTTTAATTCTGGTTGTATTTATCAGCGTTTTTCCATCGCCATTTTCTACGGTTACACAAGCCGTTGTCTGGACGCCCGATGAATCTAAAATCAGATCTTCCGCTGAAGGGTTTATTAAAAATATTTTGGTGAATCAGGGTGATATCGTAAAACTTGGCCAGCCATTAATAGAGCTTAAAAATGAATTACTCATCACCCGAAAATTACAATTGGAAGCCAAGCTAGTTGCAATCGATGCTCGCCTCAACGCAGCCCAGCAAAAAGACCGGACACTAGCCAATCAGCTTACCCACGAATCTAAAACGGTGAGCAAAGAACTTGCGCTGGTTAACAGACAGTCAGAAGATTTATTTATTCGCAGTTCAATTGCTGGAACAGTAGTCATCCCGCAGCTATCTGATTTGCAAGGGCGGTTTTTACGTCAGGGAGATACGCTGGGATATATATTGGGAGATTCTAATTTACGTCTGCGCGCCGTCATTGCACAAAAAGATTTTAATACGCTAAATCAATATCCTGGTGAAGTCCTGGCTAAACTAAGTACCTCTGAGAAAAACGTAAAATCGGTTAATATTGTTCAAATTCGTCCTTCAGCCACCTATCAGCTCCCAAGTCCTGCGTTAAGCTACAAAAATGGTGGTACGTTTTTAACTGACCCGGCCGATGAGCAAAGCCAAACAACACTCTCGCCTATTTTTATAGTTGACCTTGAAGCGCCTAGAATGACATCAGAACACTTGGGGCGTCGGATATGGCTAAGGTTTGACCATGGTAGTAAACCACTTTTGCAACAATGGGCTTTTCATTGGGAGCAATTATTTATCCAGCATTTTTCCAGCCAAGTTTAGACGAGATCTACTGAATGTACGCACTGCCCTTACACCAGAATACGGGATACCCCGAACGGCTAACTGGAAATTTTGACCAAAGTCACTATTTGCTAAACACAGCAAAAAGCCTTATCCGAGGATCCAGGCGACAATCAATGCAGCAAAGGTTTGAATTTGCCAAGCAGGTTCAAACCTATTCAACCCAACTGGAAAACACCAGTGACGTTGTATTTCAATCCATCAAAGATCAGACAGTCCGAGAGATACGCCAGACCCCATCCGAAACTGAAGTTTTTATCAGAGCAATGTCACTTGTCAGACATGTCATTTTTAAACAGACTGGGCTCAAAGCATATAAGACACAAATTGTCGCAGCGAGCACCATGCTGGACAACTGTCTCGCAGAAATGCAAACCGGTGAAGGAAAGTCACTAGCCATATTATTGGCCGCTGGAACCGCTGCCCTGCTAGGTTTACCTGTACACGTGATAACCGCGAATGACTATCTGGCACAACGCGATGCAGGCCACGCAGCCGATATATTTAAACATTTAAATATCTCTGTAGGTGTTATCACTGCCAACTTAGAGTTTGAAAACCGTCATACTGAATACAAAAAAGACATTGTTTTCTCAACTGCAAGAGAGTTGATTTTTGATTACCTGCGGGACTCTGTAAGCAAACCAACAAAAACAAATACCTTACATGGAATTGCACAAAAACTGACCACTCAACAAACCTCAAACACACAGGTACTGAGAGGACTGAGTTTTGCCATTATAGATGAAGCAGATAGTATCTTGCTGGATGAAGCAATCACCCCTTTTGTTATTTCAGCGATGGGAAAACAAAAGTTTACGCCTGACCATTATCAATTTGCGATGGATCTGGCTATCGGACTAACAGAGACTGAGCACTTTCAAATTCAGAAAAATCACAGAAAAATATCTCTGACAAAAAAAGGACATCTGGAAATTGAATCACAAAATAAACACCCAGTTGGTCTTTGGCAAGTTTATCGATTTAGAGCCTATTTAGTTGAACAAGCACTGTCAGCTCTTCACCTATTTAATTTAGATCAGGAATATCTAATTAAAGATGGAGAAATTGTAATTGTTGATATGGTTACCGGTCGAATAGCAGACGGAAGAAAATGGTCACAGGGAATTCATCAATTAATTGAACTTAAAGAAGGATTGGAAATTACCGATGATCAGGAACAAGTCATCAAAATGACCTATCAAGAATTCTTTCCCCGTTATCTTAAACTTGGCGGAACCAGCGGAACACTATCAGAAGATCACAGTGAGCTGAATCATTCCTATGGTTTGCCGGTAGTCAAAATACCGTTGAGACTCGCCTCTCAACGTAAAAATTTGGCTGAAAAACTGTTTCTAACCCGTGAAGCCAAATGGGAAAATATTGTGACTAGTATCCAAAATAACCTCGATGGCATGAGGCCAGTATTAGTCACTGTAGGGTCGGTTGAAGACGCTGATTTTTTATCTGCTCAGTTAAAGCACCTAAATATTAAGCACGTCACTCTCAATGCTAGACAAAATGCTGAAGAAGCGAAAATCATTTCAGCTGCGGGGCTAACCAAAAGTGTCACAATAGCAACGAACATTGCAGGGCGTGGCACGGATATCAAGCTGTCAGATAAATCGCTTAAAACAGGTGGCTTACATATTGTTCGCTGCCACTTAAATCATTCGCGACGCATAGACCGCCAAGTGAATGGACGATGCGCACGTAACGGGCAACCTGGCACGGTTGAAACGATTTTAGCGATCGATGACCCACTCACAGCGCTCTATACGCCTAACTGGATTATCGCTGTATTACGTGGCGTTTATCCGACCAATAAGCCACTACCCAAACGAGTATCCAAACTGATCATTGCTGTTAGCCAATTGCGCGCCAAATGGTCTGCCAGGCGACAACGCTGGAGGCTAAAACAGAACACAAGACAAGCGCGAAAATTGCTGGCAGTGCGCGGTACAGGGTATTAAGGGCGTCTCTAAAAATGTAAGCACACTGAGAAAAACCACAAACAGCACCTTTTTTATGCGAAAACTCGTTAAATACACCCAGTATTCGCCTCATTTGCGCATAAAAAATGCACTATTCCTGATTTCCCTCAGCAACACTTCTATTTTTAGAGACGCCCTTAAACCTATGAAGCAGACCCTTTGGCACCGGTAACTCAACCATTAATCTGCGATACACGCAATTTATCTACAACTTGCCGATAAATATGTGTGGAACAATATTGGTACACAGAAATAACGACTAGAAAAACAGTGCAACCAACAAATAGTTGCCAACATAATAACAAAAAATAATTGGAATTAAGCTTTGAAAAGGCTCCACCTCACGCCAGCGGTTAGTATCACATTGGGCTTAGTCTCGATTACAATACTAATATTTTTTATACTCGATCGCGTTATTGGGATTATCCCTAATGCGGATGAGCAGCTGCGTGAAATAAGAGAAACAACCAGTATCAACCTTTCCTTGCAACTGAGCGCATTATTGCACCCAGATGACATCGATCTATTAAACCGAACGCTTGTAAGCATTCAAGATAGAAATGTGGATATTCAGTCAGTTGCCGTACGCCTAAATGATGGGACATTGATGGCTCAAAGTGGCTCACACAATCAATTTTGGGTCACTCCACCGGGTAAAAAATCAACCCTTAATCATATACAAATCCCTATTTACCAGAAACTGAATAATTGGGGAAAAATAGAAATAAGCTACCGTGCTGCAACAGAAAATAGCATCAAAAATATTGTAACAAGCCCGAGCGTCGCCCTGCCTGCGACTATATTTCTATTGGGTTCATTCCTCTACTACATTTACTTGCGTAGAGTATTAAATCACCTTGATCCAACACAGGTCATTCCTGATCGCGTCAACAATGCACTCGACACGCTCACCGAAGGTGTCATGATTATTGATAAAAATGAAACCATATTACTGACCAACAAAAATTTTAAAACGCTCCACCCTGATGCGACTGTAAGCGCCATAGGAAAAAAGGTTACTTCACTCAAGTGGTTGCTACCTGCGATTGAAAAATCGGATTCAGAGCCGCCATGGAAGCAAGTTCTAAAAACCGAGAAATCGATTAACCACGTACTATTAAATATTACTCAGCCTGATTCTAAAGAACGTATTGTTTCTATGAATGTCGCGCCCGTCAAAGGTGGTGAGTCTAAAGTCCAAGGCTGCCTAGTGACATTTAATGATATTACACAGAAAGAGAGAATTAATACGCAGTTAAGAAAAACACTGACAAAGCTTCAATTATCCCAGTCTAAGATTAAAGCGCAAAACAAGGAATTGCAGACCTTGGCAAATTTTGATCAATTAACCGGTATTTTTAATCGCCGAGCATTCTTTGAGCATGGTGAGAAACAATTAAAACTTTGTACCCAAACCAATATGCCGCTCAGTTGCATTATGTGTGACATTGATCATTTTAAGGTGATTAATGATAACCACGGCCACCCCGTTGGTGATTCCGCTATACAGGTAGTCACCAGCCTGTTATCTCGCAACATCCGTCAAAACGACGTGCTTGGAAGATATGGCGGAGAAGAATTCTGTATCGTCTTACCGGGAATCAGCGAAGAAAAAAGCATTGAAATAGCCGAACGTATGCGAGATAGCATTGAAAAACTGGCTGGAAAAGGTGTTCGTAGTGTTGAGGGTCTAAGGATTACATCCAGCTTTGGCGTCTCAATATTAACCTCCAAAAACCAGTCTTTACCTGACCTAATTGAATTGGCTGACCAAGCTCTTTACACATCCAAGGACAGTGGTAGAAACAAAGTCTCAGTCTATCGAGAGACTGAGGAAAGAAAAATGGACAAAGCCCACCTGTAGGGATACCAGTCTGTTTACTATTCTTGCCTGACAGCGGTTTTCAATTTTCTTCTTTAGAAATAATCTTGTTTGCAATCAAACTCTTAAGTTTGCCGCATGTACAGCTGTAGGTTTATAAATGGTTCTAATTGCACAGATCATAAAGGCTTAAAATAACATCAACTTGCAACATTTGTTGCAAAGCGCTACATTAGATCAATCGAAGCAGGTAGTCATGTGAGGAGAATTCAATGAATCATGCACTTAGGCTAGATGACAGATTAGTAAAACTCGCCAAGGCAGAGGGTCTGTTATTTAAACGCACAACACCAAAACAGATTGAATACTGGGCCGATCTCGGACGTCAATTATCGAATAAACTGACGCCTGCTGAACTCATTGCATTCACTCAAGAGATTGGGGAAATCCATATTGAATCAACACCTTCCCCCACCATTGATGCCGATGCATTATTCGCCGAAGTGGAATCAAGCCGTAATAGCGGCAAGCTCAGTGCTAACATCAGCGATACCCCTTTTCAGTATGAAGCCAGTACAGCTCAAGCGGGCTTACTCGACAGGGTCAGCGCTAACGGTGCGCGAGAAACGGGGAGTTTCTACAACGGGCAATTTATTCCGCAAAGTTGAGGGCGTCTCCAAAAATGTAAGCACCCCTGAGAAAAACCATGAACAGCACCTTTTTATGCAAAAAATCGTTAAATAGACCCACTATCTCAGAAGCACTTCTATTTTAGAGACGCCCTTGAACCAAAAACGAAAACAACTCTGGCTACTTGCTGGCGGCAACGGCGCTGGTAAATCGACGTTCTACCAGCAATTTCTAAAATCCCGCGGCCTGGCATTTGTTAATGCAGATTTACTCGCGCAGCAGCTCGACCCCCAACAGCCAGAAAAAGTCAGTTATGAGGCAGCCATTCTAGTCGGAAAACTCCGTCAACAGTTGCTAGAAAATGGGGAAAATTTCTGCTTTGAGACCGTCTTCTCTCATCCATCCAAGATTGATTTTATGGCGCAGGCTAAAGCTTTGGGCTATGAAGTCACACTAATTTATATCCATCTGGTAAATACAGAACTCAATCAAGCCCGGGTCAGCCAGCGCGTCGCATCCGGTGGACATGATGTGCCTGCAGATAAAATAATTTCAAGAATCCCCCGCACAATGAAGAACATCCGAGACGCCCTACCCCTGAGTGATATTGCACGGTTCTACGATAACTCCTCACTACACCGACCTTTTCAATCCATTGCGGAAATACGCCGAGGAAACCTGCAAACATTTTGCGATCCGCTACCACAGTGGGCGAGAGAGGTATTACGTTGATCCCATATGATTTACCAATTCCAACCTTATATATCTTCATCCCAAATATATTCATCAACGACAAGATCAAAACCACCAAGCGCGTGAAATTTCTTCGGTGCGCTCAACAGACGCATATGGCGAACACCAAGATCTGAAAGAATTTGAGCGCCTATGCCATAAGTTCTCAAATCTTCGGGCTGCTCGGGTTCAGACTGCTGCTTTTCAGTCTTACCAATGTTTTGAATGCGGCAAATTAATTTATCTTCTGATTCGGGTTGACGCAAAATAACGGCAACGCCCGTGCCCTCTTCTGATATTCGTCTTAATGCATCGCGTAACGGCCAACCAAATTCAGTGGACGAAATCGGTAGTAAATCTGCCAGTCCATCCTGTAGATGAACACGAACCATCACAGCCTTTTCGCCCGATACTTCACCTTTGACTAGCGCGTAATGAACATACCCAGAGGTATGATTTTTATAAGCGACTAAATTAAACTCACCAAACTCGGTAGGAATGACTGTTTCTGCTACGCGTTCAATCGTTTTCTCATTATGAATTCGATAATGAATTAAATCTTCTATTGAGCCTATTTTTAAATCATGTTCTTTGGCAAACTTTTCCAGATCGGGACGGCGAGCCATACTGCCATCTTCTTTTAAAATTTCTACAATGACGCCAGCCGGTTCCAGCCCTGCCATACGCGCAAGATCACAACCTGCTTCCGTATGCCCTGCTCTAGTAAGCGCGCCACCAGCGCGAGCCATGAGCGGAAAAATATGACCAGGTTGCACGATGTCGGTAGAGCGCGCATTCGGCGCAATGGCAGCACGAATAGTTTGCGCGCGGTCATAGGCAGAGATTCCCGTAGTCACACCCTCAGCCGCCTCAATCGAAAGCGTAAAGTTGGTTTCCTGAGCATCGCCTGCCTGTCCCACCATCAGCGGTAAATCTAATTGACGGCAGCGTTCCTGAGTCAACGTCAAGCAAATTAATCCCCGACCGTATTGCGCCATGAAGTTAATATCCTGTGGACGCACCATCGAAGCCGCCATGATTAAATCGCCTTCATTTTCGCGATCTTCATCATCAACAATAATAACCATCTTGCCATCGGCAAGGTCTTTTACGATATCTTCAATTGAATCAAATGGCATAATTTTTAAACACAAAAGTTGGGGGTAGAAATAACCAAAGCTATTGACTAATTTAATTAAAACCGGCTTGCATTATTTTCTCAGCCGTTAATTCTGATTGAGGTGCATTAT
>CAZUAW010000036.1:5403-13278 GCA_964618535.1 uncultured Thiotrichales bacterium | reverse complement strand
CTTGTCCAATATGGAATGAGAATGAGCCTGAAACCATTCAGTCGGGTAGGTTCAATTTTCTAAAACTTTCCCGAGGCGAGCAGCTGGCACATTGCTATACAGGCATTGGTTTGTGTCCGTTTCGTGTGTGTGACGATGCCGAGTGAACGGCTGATTTTAATTTGGGGTAAATCCAGTGTTTTTAATCTTTCGTCGAGCATGTTGACGGGCAGGGCGCTCCAGCCGAGGCCGATCTCTACCATTTTTTTGATGGTTTCGAGGTAGTTGGTTTCCATTGCGATGTCGAATGAGAGCCCTGCATCCTGAAAGGCTTGTTCGATGAGTTTGCGGGTGACGGTGTTGGGTGACGGCAGGATGGCCGCGGTTTGTGATAGTGCATCGAGGTCGAGCAAGGCTTCTGCTGGCATTGGTGCGGTAGCGCTGACCACAAAGGCGAGTGGGTCCTTCCATATTTCTTGGGTTTGCAGTAATGGATCGTTGGTTTTTGGCAGGGTTACGATGGCCAGCTCAATATGGCCTGATTCAACTTTCTGGCAGGCGGATTCTGAATCCATAAAGCGTAGGTCGAGTTGTACCTCAGGATATTGCTGTCTGAAGGCTTGCAGGACTGGGGGGAGTCGGTGCAATCCAATATGGTGAGAGGTTGCCAGTGTTAGCTTGCCGGTGACGGCATCGGAGAGGTTGGAAATCTGGCGACGACTTTCTTCTACCTCGTTTAATATTCGTATCGCTCTGGGAAGCAGGAGTTTTCCGGCGTGGGTGGGGAGGGTTTGGCGGCCTATCCGGTCGAGTAATTTGACTTCCAGTTCTGCTTCCAGCGTTGCAATGCGTTTGCTGATGGCGGGTTGGGTGAGGAACAGTGCTTGGGCGGCTTTTGAGAAGGAGCCGGTTTCTGCGACTGCTTTGAAGGCAGCAAGGGTTTGGATATCCATTCCTTTAGTTTATAGATATTATGAAAAATATGCATTGGAGTTATAGATTGGGCTGGGGTAGATTGAGTCAGGAGGGTGTAACGACTTTCAACTCTAAGACCTTATAAGTTGTATCGGTCTCCAGATGGTGCGCCATTTTGGAGCGGATAGATCCGGCCTTCGCCGGAATGGCTGAGGGAGCTAGGCTTGTGGCTTGTGCTGGTTTAGGCGTTTTATGTATTTAATTTTGGATGAGATCAATGGCGGGGAAAACACTTTACGACAAAGTCTGGGATGCGCATGTTGTTCGCACTGAGGATGATGGTACGGCGTTGCTGTATATCGACCGGCATTTGGTGCATGAGGTGACATCACCGCAGGCTTTTGAAGGGCTTCGCTTGGCGTCCCGCAAACTTTGGCGTACCGATTCGGTGTTGGCAGTGCCAGATCATAATGTGCCGACGAATAATCGGGATGCAGGCATTACTGATCCGGTTGCGCGAATTCAGGTGAAGACGCTGGATAAGAATTGTGAGGAATTCGGCCTGACAGAATTCCAAATGGATGATATCCGCCAGGGCATTGTGCATGTGATTGGTCCGGAGCAGGGCGCAACTTTGCCGGGAATGACAGTAGTTTGTGGTGATTCTCATACCTCCACGCACGGCGCGGTTGGTGCTTTGGCGCACGGCATTGGCACCTCAGAAGTTGAGCATGTGCTGGCAACACAGTGTTTGCTGCAAAAGAAGATGAAAAATATGCTGGTACGGGTGGATGGTCAGGTCGGTCCAGGCGTTACCGGGAAAGACATTGTGCTCGCTATCATTGGTGAGATCGGCACCGCCGGCGGCACTGGACATGCGATTGAATTTGCGGGCGATGCGATTGAAGCGTTATCTGTAGAAGGCCGGATGACGGTTTGTAATATGGCAATCGAGGCTGGCGCGCGAGCGGGTATGGTTGCGGTCGATCAAACCACTATCGACTATTTCAAAGGTAGACCTTATTCGCCTCAGGGCGATTTGTGGGAAAAGGCGGTTAGCGCCTGGCGCGATTTGGTGTCTGATGCGGAGGCTGAGTTTGATCGTGTCGTGACGCTGGATGCGACATCAATTGAGCCACAGGTTACCTGGGGTACTTCGCCTGAAATGACGGTGGCCGTAGGTGATACGGTTCCCGATCCCGCAAAGGAAGCTGATCCAGTCAAAGCGGAAGGTATGCAGCGAGCACTAGAATATATGGGGATCGAAGCGAATACGCCAATCTCAGAAATTGCTGTTGATAAGGTCTTTATCGGATCTTGTACCAATTCCAGAATTGAAGATTTACGTGCTGCCGCCGAGGTTGCTAAAGGTCGCAAGGTTGCTGCGAACTTAAAGCTCGCGATGGTCGTGCCAGGTTCTGGCTTGGTGAAGCAGCAAGCAGAGGCCGAAGGTCTTGATAAGATGTTTCTCGACGCAGGTTTTGAGTGGCGCGAGCCAGGTTGCTCGATGTGTCTGGCGATGAATGCAGATCGTTTGGAGCCGGGCGAGCGTTGTGCATCCACCTCAAACCGCAATTTTGAGGGTCGTCAGGGGCAGGGTGGGCGTACCCATTTGGTGAGTCCCGCAATGGCTGCGGCGGCGGCAATATCAGGAAACTTTGTAGATAGTCGTAAATTGGACTAAAATGGAGGGTGTCCCAATGAAATCAACTAGTTTAGTGATTTTGTTTATGTAATCTATTAGGAGTTTAGTCATGAAAAAGAGTCTTATTATTATCGGTCTTGCTGTTTCTGTTACTGCTTTAAACGGCTGTAGTACCGCGCGTGGTTTTGGTCAAGATCTGGAAGATTTGGGTAGAATTATCCAAGGCGAGAATGCCAAGAACTATGAAGTTAACCGTTCTAAAAGCACAGCCAGTACCAGCAATTATTCTGATACTGCGTCGGTTTCTACAACAACTAGCTATGCGTATGTTGAGCCGTCCACGACAACGCAATCAACCAGCTATGTCACTTCTGGGCCAGCTGCGGATTCCATCCCAATGGCAACAACTTATCCGTACCCCAGCGGCACAACCAACAGTACGGTTGCACCCTCAATTGGCATTAGTAGTCACGCCAACTATCAATAATTATTAGAGCAGGTAACTATTACCATGCAGGCATTTACACAACTTGAAGGTTTGGTGCTCCCGTTGGATCGTTCCAACGTGGATACCGACGCGATTATTCCCAAGCAATACTTAAAATCCGTCGCGCGTACCGGGTTTGGCATTACGCTGTTTGATGACTGGCGTTATGTTGATCCCGGTGAGCCGGGTATGGATCATTCAGTGCGCACGTTGAATCAGGAATTTATTCTGAATCAGCCGCGTTTTGCCGGCGCTGAAATATTGCTGGCGCGGGAAAACTTTGGTTGCGGATCATCGCGGGAGCATGCCGTTTGGGCATTGACGGATTACGGTATCCGCGCCGTCATCGCTCCCAGCTTTGCCGATATATTCTTTAATAACAGTTTTAAAAATAGCCTGTTGCCAATTGCATTGGCTGAGTCGGAAGTGAATAAACTGTTTGCTCAGGTTGATGCAAGTGAAGGTTATGCGCTCAAGATTGACCTAGAATCGCAAACAGTAACAACACCGGAAGGTGAGACGCTGAGTTTTGATATTGATCCGTTCCGTAAATATTGTCTGCTTAATGGGTTGGATGATATTGGCTTGACGCTTCGCCATGAAGACGATATTCGTGCTTATGAAGCTCGTCGTGCTGAAGAGGCGCCGTGGTTGTTTAACCAAGTTGCTTAGTTTCTTTGTAGGATGCGCTTCGCAAGCCCAGCACATCCTACGTTTTATCTCTATTTAATTCCTAAGGAAGTCATGACTCAAAAAATACTCCTTCTGCCAGGTGATGGTATTGGACAGGAAATTGTTGCAGAAGCAAAAAAAGTGCTTCAAGTGCTGCAATCCGAATTCGCCTTGAATATCGAGTTGGAAGAAGCTGCTGTTGGCGGTGCTGGTTACGATGCCGAAGGTTCGCCATTACCAGAATCAACGCTCAAGTTAGCAAAAGCCGCAGATTCAATTGTGCTCGGTGCCGTCGGCGGGCCTCAATATGAATCTTTGCCGCGCGATAAGCGTCCGGAAAAAGGTCTTTTGGGATTACGCTCAGAACTAGAATTATTCGCTAATTTACGTCCTGCTATTTTATATCCACAGCTTGCCGATGCTTCAACTTTAAAGCCGGAAGTCGTCAGCGGACTGGATATTATGATCGTGCGTGAACTAACCGGCGGTATCTATTTTGGAGAGCCGCGTGGTATTAGAGAGCTGGATAACGGACAGCGCCAAGGATTTAATACCTTGGTCTATGCTGAGGAAGAAGTTGAGCGAATTGCGAGAGTCGCCTTCGAAACCGCCATGAAGCGTGACAAACGCCTGTGTTCAGTAGACAAAGCTAATGTATTGGAAGTTTCTGAATTATGGCGTGAAGTGGTAGAATCCGTCGCCGCTGAATACCCGCAGGTTGAGTTGTCTCATATGTATGTGGATAACGCGGCGATGCAGTTGGTAAAAGAACCCAAGCAGTTTGATGTGATGGTGACCGGCAATATGTTTGGTGACATCTTATCCGACGCGGCAGCTATGCTGACTGGGTCGATTGGTATGTTGCCTTCTGCATCACTGGATAAAAATGGACAGGGTATGTATGAGCCGATTCATGGCTCTGCACCAGATATAGCGGGTCAGGGTAAAGCCAATCCGTTGGCAACGATTTTATCGGTGGCGATGATGTTGCGGCATAGTCTTGATCAGGCAAGTTTGGCTGAAACGATTGAAGATGCTGTTAGTACGGTGCTTGATCGAAACTTGAGAACGCCCGATATCTGGACTGATGGTATGGATGAGGTTGGCACGGTAGCAATGGGCGATGCTGTTATAGAAGCTATTCGAGCTTAGGAACGGTAAATAAATAATTTTATCATCTGACTCGTTCTTTTCCTCCCACTTACACGATCTCCCACTTTGTTTTAGTTAGACCCAATTTTTAGAGTTGAGCTTTAAATGAGTAAAAAATTTGATATAGCCGTCGTCGGTGCAACCGGTGTTGTCGGTGAAACTATGCTAGAAATATTGCACCAGCGCGAGTTCCCCGTAGGTGACGTTTATGCGCTCGCCAGTGAACGCTCGGCGGGTAAGCGGGTTCAGTTTGGGGATCGTTATCTGGTCGTTCAGGATTTAGCCGAGTTTGATTTTTCTAAAGTGCAGATTGGATTGTTTTCTGCTGGTGCATCGGTTTCCCGAGTTTATGCCCCAAAAGCGGCAGAAGCAGGTTGCGTTGTCATCGATAATACTTCTGAATTTCGCTATGACGATGATATTCCGCTGGTTGTTCCTGAGGTTAATCCACACGCGATTGCCGATTATAAGACGCGTGGCATCATCGCCAATCCCAATTGCTCGACCATTCAAATGTTGGTTGCGCTCAAGCCCATTCACGATGCAGTGACTATTGAACGAATAAATGTCGCTACTTATCAAGCTGTTTCTGGAACGGGCAAGAATGCGGTCGAAGAGCTGTCTATGCAGTCTGCTGCATTAATGAACGGTAGAGAGATTGAATGCAAGGTGTACCCCAAGCGAATTGCATTTAATGTGCTGCCGCAGATCGATGTCTTTCAGGACAACGGATACACCAAAGAAGAAATGAAAATGGTCTGGGAGACCCGCAAGATTTTCGAAGATGATCAGATTATGGTGAACCCCACTGCCGTGCGGGTGCCTGTTTTCTTCGGTCATTCAGAAGCGTTGCACATTGAGACCAGAGATAAAATGTCAGCTTCTGAGGCAAAATCATTGTTAGCACAAGCGCCAGGTGTCACGGTAATGGATGACCACGAAGAGGGTGGCTGGCCAACGGCGGCGACAGAAGCCGTGGGCAATGATGCAACCTATGTGGGTAGAATTCGTGAGGATATTTCTCATCCCAACGGACTGAATATGTGGGTTGTTTCTGACAATGTGCGTAAAGGTGCGGCTTTGAACAGTATTCAAATTGCAGAAATTTTGAAAAAATACTTTGAATAACCTATAGTTAGCTAATATACTTAGAGTCAAATCAACAAAGTTAATGTAAATAGGAACGTAATTCATCAAATGAGCTCCAGTGAGGAATGCGTAAAATTTATGAAAAATTTAAAGTTTTCAAGAGGATAGAATCGTGCGTAAACATTCATTAGGATTAGCTATTGCCGGGGCATTGGCTCCATCTCTGAGTTTCGCATTGGGGTTAGGAGAAATATCCACCAATTCTGCACTCAACCAACCACTGGATGCTGAAATTGAACTGGTTTCAACTTCACCTGGTGAAGTTGGAAATGTTTCTGTTTCGCTGGCACCCAATGCGGTGTTTGATCAGGTCGGAATTGAACGAACCTCAGTACTGGAACAATTAACTTTTACGCCTACCGTAATTAATGGCGTTCCGGTTATTAAGGTAACGTCTCCTGGCAGCATTCAAGAGCCGTTTGTGAATTTTGTAGTCGAAGTTACTTGGCCAAAAGGCAAGTTGCTGCGTGAATATACCGTGTTACTTGATCCTCCTGTTCTGAGTGATAATGCCGGTGCACCCCCAGTTGCTGCTGCAACACCTATTTTTACCGGGCCTGATACTCAGGTGGCGGAAGTGGAATCTTATCCTGTTGAAGAAGCTTTGCCAGTGGCACAAGTTGAGCCGATTGTTCAAACTGTTGAAGAAGTTCAGCCAGTAGAAGAAGGCACTGTTTTTGCTGAAACTTACCCTGCTGAAACTTACCCTGTCGAAGATACTGGTTACTCGCCAGTTGAAGTGGATCCTGGTCTAGAAACTTACTCGGTTGCAGATGCCGGATCTGGCGAAGGGTTGCCGCCATTTATAGATGACGTGCAGTCAATTGATACAGATGTACAAGCTTATGAAGGTGATGTTCTTGCCTATGATGATTCTGTCGAAGATACAACAACCGCGTTTAGCCAGACCTACGGAAGTTTAGATGAAGCCCCGGGTACCAGTGATATTTTTGTTTTTGAACCTGGTGACGCGCCTTTGCTTGATGACTCGGTTGCCTATAGTGAATCAATTCAACCAGTCTATGCGGGTGGTGATTACACCGTTGCCAAAGGAGATAGCTTATCTTCAATAGCCGCAGAACTCCGTAATTCAGAAGTGAGTCTCACGCGTATGATGGCTGGATTGTTTCAGGCCAATCAGTCCGCCTTTATTAATTCCAATGTCAATAAATTAAAGTCAGGTTATGTGCTACGCATTCCTGACGAAACAGGATTGGCTGAATTGAGTCAGACAGATGCTAGTGCACTGCTGGCCTCTAATGGCTTTAATGAATATCGTAAGGCACTTGCCAAGACTGCTACTCCGCAGGAAGCTATGGATGCAGCGAAAGACTCTGGGACTATTGCAGGTCTGAGTGATCTGGCTGACGGTAAAAAGACTCCCGCTGTAGAAGTATCAAGTGCAGATAAAGCTCCGACATCAGGTTTGGAGATCTTAGGCGCAAAAGATGCAGTGGGTGATTCTGCAACGGGTGCTGCCGATGGCAAAGCCGGTGCAGGTGCAGTCGATGCACTCAAGGAGCAGCTTGCCTCTAAATCTCAAGAATCAACAGAACTGCAATCGCGTGTAGAGGAGCTGGAAGGCTTGCTGACGGCGAAAGAACGTCTGATTTCTCTTAAGGATGAGCAGCTTGCTGATATGCAGCAATCTCTAAGTAAAGATTCCGAGATGGAAGTTGGTGAAGCTGAAAAGGGTGAGTCTGCGAGTGGAAAAGCGGGCTTGTTACCGACGGAAGAACCTGAATTAAAAGCTGCAGAACCTGCTGAAGTCGAAACAGCTAAAGCGACTGAAACAGAAATCTCACCGGTAGAGCCGATTACCGAAACAGCTAAAGCGACTGAAACAGAAATCTCACCGGTAGAGCCGATTACCGAA
>CAZUAW010000036.1:0-5303 GCA_964618535.1 uncultured Thiotrichales bacterium | reverse complement strand
ACAGCTAAGACTGCGCCTGTTGAAGACGCTGAGACTACAACAAGCCTTGTCGATGATCTTAAGCAAAACCCGCGTAAATTATTGCTCGGCGGTGGAGCTGGTCTACTGTTATTCGCAATGCTGGCGTGGTTGGCTTCACGACGCAAAGATCGCCATGATGAAACAGTTATTGATGTCTCCGAATCGGACGATTTAAGCACCGTTATCGCTGATGAGGCCGATATCCCTGATTTGACTGAGCATGATGTCGTCGATGTCGCAACTGAATATGATAATGAGCTGTCTACCGGTCAATTTGATTCTATTGATCTAGACGAAGACTTAGAAGATACCAGCAGCCATTCCATACAGCTTTCAGCGGATGAACTTGATATTCAGCAACAGGATATCCGTCAGGACTTATCTTCTGTCGATGTTGCTGGAGGCGCTGAAGATGAGGTGCTCTCTGAGGCAAATGTATACCTGGCGTACGGTCTGCACGATCAAGCAATTGATCTTCTCAAGCCGGCTGTCACTGCAAACCCTGGTCGTATCGACTACCAAGCTAAATTGTTAGAGGCATATCATGCAACCAACAATAATGATGCTTTCGCTGATGAAGCTGAAAAGTTACACACAAAACTGGCAGGTGATGATAAGGGGCTCTGGCAGCGCATTATCGTCATGGGGCAGGACATTGTTCCTGATCATGAGTTGTTCAAAAACGCTGATCCAGGTGAAATGACGCTGGGTAGTTTGCATAAAGATCGCCCTGATTTAGCTTCTGTCGATTTAAATGACATGCCTGATCTAGATGATGGGCAGGCAACAGTTTCAATCGATGATAGTGATATTCAGAACGTGCTGGACGAGTCAGAAGAGTTTAGATTGCCAGAGCTTGATGAACTCAATCTTTCTTCTGAGACTGGTTTAGATGCACTCTCATTAGCCGAGGCAGATAAAAGTCAGGAAATTAATCTTGATGATTTAGGTGATTTACAATCAGAAAGTTCATTACTCTCTGGTATGAAAGACAAGCTTGGCGGTCTTTCTGATAAGACGAAAGCCGCTGGTGCTGCCGTTGTTGGTGGTGTCGCCGCAGCAGGTATCGCCGCTAAAGATAAGGTTTCAGATCTTGGTAGTGACGATGATGGTGATTTCACACTTGCCGATATGGAGAGTGAATTTACAGACATGAGTTCTGGAGTTGATCATATCGGTACCAAACTGGACCTGGCTAAAGCCTATCTCGATATGGGTGATGAAGAAGGTGCTCGTGAAGCACTTAACGAAGTGATCGCTCAAGGTAGTACCGAGCAACAAACTGAAGCCAAGAAACTCTTGGATACAATCTCTTAATCAAACCTTGATCAGAGTAAACCAGGGCCAGGCGTTTTCGTCTGGCCTTTTTATGTACAGCCAATAAATAATTCTTATTCTAAATTATGCGAATAGCTGTAGGAGTAGAGTACGACGGGAGCGCTTATTGTGGCTGGCAGCGTCAATCGCATTCTGAATCTGTTCAACAGGAAGTAGAAACTGCTTTATCAAAAATCGCAGATTGCAATATTATCGTTCATTGCGCTGGGAGAACCGACACTGCGGTTCATGCCCAAGGGCAGGTGATTCATTTTGATACAGAAGTCATTCGTCCCAAGCATTCCTGGTTATTGGGTGGTAACACTTATTTACCGGATAATATTTCTTTGCAATGGGTGAAATTTGTCGATGATACATTCCACGCCCGATTTTCAGCATTCTCGCGCCGCTATCGTTATGTGATCCTAAATCGCAAAATTCGTTCATCCTTACTAGCAGGAAGAGTTGTCAATATACACGAACAGCTGGATGCCGATTTAATGCACCGTGCTGCACAGTTATTGTTGGGTAAAAATGACTTTAGTAGTTTTAGAGCGCAGGGTTGCCAAGCAAAAACTCCGGTTCGGAATATGATTTCTATAAACGTTTCTCGGCGAGGGGATTTTATTACGTTAGATGTTTTAGCCAACGCTTTTTTGCTTCACATGGTTAGAAACATTGTTGGTTCATTAATGATGGTTGGTCATCGAAAAAAACGGCCCGAATGGATTCAAGAATTACTCGAGTTAAAAGATCGCACTCAAGCAGGCGTCACAGCGCCACCGGAAGGATTGTATTTAGTCAGCGTCGGCTACCCAGAAACCTATGAACTTCCGCAACCACCAAACCCCATAGAATTTGGATAACACTTCTTTTTTAGCCAGTGTTGCTGAGGGAAATCAGGAATACTGGGTCTATTTAACGATTTTTCGCATAAAAAATGTGCTGTTCATGGTTTTCCTCAGTGGTGCTTAAACTACTGGAAATCAAGGGCTGCATCGTGACCATTGACGCGATGGGATGTCACAAATCTTTCTAACGAGGCATATAAAAGTAAGCCTGTATGAAAAGCGGAAATGGTTTACCACGCGTAGGTAATTTTTCACACCTTTCAAAGACATCTTTTCTCAGTAATTTCTCTGATCACTCTATTTCAATAGTGCTGTGATTGTGGCGCAGTTATTGCTTTGTCATTAACAAAATTGAAACCCGAAATCAGAAACTCGGTTTCTGATCCCGATTAGCGCGTGGAAAGCCAAAAATAATGAAAATCAATACACCGGTTACTCAGAATGAGAAAGAAATGCAGACAGGTTCTATTCTTGTTTCAAAAACAGATTTAAAGGGCATCATTACTTACTGCAACCAGGATTTTATTGATATTTCCGGTTTTAACTCCCATGAGTTGATCGGCAAAAATCACAATCTTGTGCGGCATCCAGATATGCCGGTTGAGGCGTTTAAGGATTTGTGGGTAACCGTGAAACAAGGTCTGCCGTGGAGCGGGATCGTCAAAAATCGGTGTAAGAATGGTGACTACTATTGGGAGAAAGCCAATGTCACCCCAATTTCTGGAAATGGTGTTGCGACAGGCTATATGAGCGTCCGTACTCGTCCGACAGACGCCGAGATTGATGGTGCGAGGAGGCTATATCGGGCATTGGATGCCGGTACTGCAAGTTTACGTCCAAAAGGATTGGCGAAGCTGAAGACTAAAATAGTCAATATCAGTGTCACTAAAACAATTTACGCAGCGATAGCAGGATCTCTTGGCATGCAAATGTTGGTGGATGCGGCTTTGTCGGGTGGCTTTAATCTTAAGTCTTTGCTAGCAACAGTCGCTGTTGGCGTAGTGGTGACTTTTTTAATGGGTCAGCTACTCAAAGGACTGGTGACCAATCCGCTTGAAAATATTTCAAAGAAACTGGAAAGAATGTCAGAAGGGGTATTTTTTGACTGGATAGAAACGGGCAGAACAGATGAAATCGGTCAGCTGGAAAATGCGGTTAAGACCACCCAGGTCAAACTTGGGTTTGATGTTATGGATTCGCAAGAAATTACCCGCAAAGCACTACGTTCACAGTCTGCGCTAGACAATGTGGACACCAGCGTGATGATCGCAGATGCTGAGCAGCAGATAATTTATACAAATGCAGCTTTAGTGAATATGTTCAATGCGATTCAGGTTGCAATGGGTCAGGACGTTGCTAATTTTAATGTGAATAATCTGATTGGCTCAGATATGGATGTTTTCAGTTTCGAGCCAAATCTCAGTTCGCAGGCATTGGCTCGCATGGTGTCAACAGTGTCGGGAGATGTGCTCGTCGGAGGCTGCGCTTTGCGTTACACCGCCAACCCCATACTGGACAAGCAGAATCAGCGCATCGGGACGGTGATTGAATGGCAGGATCGCACTCAGCAAGTTGCGGTGGAGAAGGAAATTGCGAACGTTGTTAAAGAGGCTGGGCAGGGACAATTATCCGAGCGCTTGTCATTACAAGGTAAAGACGAATTTCAGACCATGTTGGCAGAGCAGCTGAATACCCTCATGAACGTTAATCAACAAGTTGTTGCTGATACCCAGCGAGTTTTCGGCGCTTTGGCGGCAGGTGATCTTTCACAGACTATCAATGTGGAATATCAGGGTGCATTTGGTCAGCTGAAAAACAGTGCGAATAAAACGGTTGCTAAATTAAATGCCGTGATGGGCGAGATCAGCCAGACCTCTGGCAATGTACGGCAAGCCTCCGAGATGATTTCAGAGGGTAATCAGAGTCTTCGTAATCGCACCAAGATCCAGGCATCTGAAATTGAGACTACCGGGGCGAGCATTGAGGAGATTAGCGGCATAGTCCGTCAAAATGCTGATAATGCAAGGGAAGCCCACGGACTGGCGCAGACCACCCAAAAGCAAGCAGAGCAGGGTGGTACTGCCGCTGAACGAGCAACTAAGGCGATGTCTGAGATTAATATCGCCAGCCGCAAGATTACTGAAATTACCTCAGTCATTGATGAAATTGCCTTTCAAACCAATTTGCTGGCGCTCAATGCCTCCGTCGAGGCGGCGCATGCGGGTGATCAGGGGCGTGGTTTTGCGGTTGTTGCCAATGAGGTCAGAGATCTGGCACAGCGATCAGCCGAAGCTGCCAAGCAAATTAAGGGGCTGATTGAAGACAGCCTGAAAAAAGTCAATGATGGTTCTTTACTGGTCGATGCTTCAGCCGCGGCCTTGGGTGAAATTATCGAATCGGTTCAAAAAGTTAATACAGTAATTTCCGAAATCTCCATGGCGGGTGGTAAGCAGACAATTGGTATCGAACAGATTAATAAAGCGGTACTGAGTATTGATCAAGGGACTCATCACAATGTAGAGATGGTTGATAAAACAGCTTCTGCGAGTAATTCACTCAACCTTGAGTCAGAAAAACTCGCTGAAATGGTGGCTATTTTCAAAATCAATGGCAATCAGGCAACAGGGGTGACCTCGACCATCAAAGACGATGCCGCAGAGCGCCGTTCTAAATCACGACCCTGGGTCAGATCAGCCGCGTAATGTGTGTCTACTGTTGCTTGCATCAGTGTCCTCTATTCCAGCCATCCTTTGGTTTTAAATGTCTCGCCAAGCTATCCATAATCCTAGAAAAATCATTTGGATCGTGAAAGTCCACGCAATCCATTGAAGTGCAGGATGCACAAATGCAGCGGTTGCAGGAGCAAAAGAGCGTAGACGCACCTCCAGATTTAAGGCGTGAATAAAGCCTGCGGCATAGACTTTTCCCTGGCTGTTTTTTTCGTATGGGTTAGGTCGTTAAAGCCCATTTCCCTCAGCAGCACTTCTATTTTTAGAGACGCCCTTAAGTCAGCCACTTGAGTAAATAATAAAGATATTGCCCCTCAGATGATTTAGACGGGCCTAGCCCGGATATTTCATGAATTACATGCGCCCTCGCTTGTCTATTGATTCC
>CAZUAW010000035.1:11364-13563 GCA_964618535.1 uncultured Thiotrichales bacterium | reverse complement strand
TGAGCGCATCTTGTTTAATTTCTGCGAGATGAATAATTAACTCCAAGCGGGTTTTGTCCAGGTCTTCTACCAGCGCCCAGTCTTGATTGGATACTGCCTTAATTAAATTTTCACAGGATTTCTCAAGACTCAGAATAGTATTATTAGTGTTCATTGGTTGCCTGGAATTCATTTTTAACATTTTCCGGAATGCCGCTCCACCCTTCGTGTATCTCTCTTATTAAATCTCGGCATTCATTGAGAATAGAGATGTCATTTTTTAAATTTGCTGTAACCAGTCGCTCGTTAATATACACATACAGGTCGTGTAAACTTATGGCGATTTCTCCACCTTGATTCATATTTAAAGTACGACGTAACTCTTCAATAATGGAAATGGCTTTACCGATCGCTTCTCCTTTTGCTTCAATCTCATTTCGTTCGATCATGCCGGTTGCCTGGGAGATGCGATCAATTGCAGTGAAAAGCATTAGATCCACTAGTTTGTGTGGTGAAGAAGCCTCAATACTACTGAAGCTTCCGATTTCCTTATATGCTGTAGAGGGGTTGTTGGCTGCAAACATGATTTCTCCTTTGTTGTTAATTGGAATTATTATTAGTTTTAGGATGATAAGTGATTAATTATTGTTGTTTGTTAAGTTGCTGAGCGATTGAATAATGTTGGTACTAGTTGAATTCATCTGTATCATTAGTGAATCAAGCTCAGAGTATGTTTTTAAATAACGCTCGTTAATTTTGTCCATCCGAGTTTCGAGTCTATCGGCCTGGCTCTCAAGTCTGCTAATCGAGCTGTTGTATCCAGTTTTTCGTGTATCCAGCACTCCACCGGATTGGGTAAAACTTTCAAGGGTTGCAGAGAATAGTTCTCCAAATCCATCGTCGCCACTAAAAAAATCTAGCATCCCATATAAATCAGAGTCAATGGCGTCCTCAAAGGTAGATTCATTAAAGCTCAATGATCCATCTTTACTAAATGTCATGCCGAAATTGAAGACGTTTTTGTTATTATCTTCCGTACCGGTGATTGACTGAAAGAAGCTATTTCGGATAGCAGTGTCAATACTTAAGGATAAACCTTCACCTTTAAGGTCGCCCTCGTTCAATGTTTTGAGTGTGCTTTGCAGTTTATTGTAATTGGTTGTGAATTCTTTAAGAGTCTCTACCATTTTCTCTTTGTCTGCGCCGGTAGTTAGATTTACTGTGCCGGTAGATTTTAAATTTAGTGTGACGCCAGGTATCACGTCAGATACTTTATTGCTTGAAGGGTGGATGGTTAATCCGTCAACTATTATGGTCGCGTCCCTAGCCTCTGATAATTGATCCCAGTCACCAGCGGTCGTAATGACATTGTCAGAACCGGATTCTTTTGATGATAGTACCAGGCGATATCCATCGTCGACATGAATAATTGAAGCGTTGATACTGCTGTTATCGGGTGATCGATTAATTGCATTGCTGAGAGCCGTCAGAGACTCTTCGCCTTCTTCAAGAGAAACGCTAAACTCATTTCCTCCGGTTGAATAGCTATAAGTTCCAGCGCCAACAGAATCTTCCGTAGATGTGTAGACTGTTGTGGAGGCGATACGATGCTGAGTAGCAAGTACTTCGACTTGAATAGAATGGCTCTCTTCCACTTCCAGTGAAGATGCTGAAGCTGTTAATACTTCTTCGTCACTTGATGCAGCGGAAAACTGCCCCAGTGTTGATACATCTTTGAGTTTATCTGCTGAGGCTTCTAATTCGGAAATCTGGCTGCTTAGGCTTCCCAAAGCACTTATTTTATTTTCTGCAGCGGATATTTTTCGGTCAATTGCGCGTATTGGTGCACGTTCAATGTTCATTAACTGACTAACAATTCCCTGAACATCCAGGCCTGATCCAGAAATACTCGACATATTATCGACCTCTTTATTTGTGTGTTCTTCTCGTAGACGCAAGAATGAACCAGTGATTAGGTGGCTTTAAAAGTAGAACAGACCGGGGGAACTCCCCAGGCAGCGCTTTTTAAATATTATTAGCCAAAAGAAATTTTTATTATAAGAATCATCTCTCAAAAAACATGTAACCCATGTGCCGTCATTCTTGTTTCTGATATGACTGGGGAACCTTATGCTCCCCGGTCAGGATGATTTAACTGCAGGGTCGACTAGCCTAGTAGACGAAGTACACCAGAAGGGATCTGGTTCGCCTGAGCGACCA
>CAZUAW010000035.1:0-11264 GCA_964618535.1 uncultured Thiotrichales bacterium | reverse complement strand
TTCCCATTTGGCTTTGAGATTTGTTCAGGTTTCTCTGAGCATTCAATGAATACATGTTGGTGTTAATAGTCTGAGGCATTGTTAGTTCCTATTGTTATTATTGTTCAAAAATTATTGTTTCAATTGCCTTATCGGCAGTGAAGTTAAGATCTTTATATTTTGTGAAAAAAATATTTTATAAAAGGATAGCTGGCTAAGGAACGTGCGAGAAATAATTTGAGCAGTTATAACGTGCACGTTCCTAAGTAATAGCGATGAGTAGATTAATGTCTTTATAGATCTGAAATACGGGGAACAAAAGTTCCCCGGTCAGGATGGTTTAACTTAGTTGGACTAGCCTAGTAGACGAAGTACACCAGAAGGGATCTGGTTCGCCTGAGCGACCATTGCAACACCAGCCTGTTGTAAAACCTGAGCACGAGCCAGGTTAGCCGTTTCAGCCGCATAATCAGTATCTGTAATTCTGGAACGCGCAGCTTGCAGGCCTTCCTTGTAGCTGTTGATATTATTAATGACGGACTCAAAACGATTTTGGGTTGCACCCATGGCTGAACGAGCAGTGATTGCTGAATTTAAAGATCTGCCTACACTACTGACTGGACCACCAGAGGTTGCGCCAGTAGCAATGATCTTGTTGGCGGCGGACACTGATGCGACTGAAAACCCTGAAGCAGCTGCTTTAAGGGAAGAAAGATTAACTGCGCTGATGGCGATTGTTTCACCTTTGTCGGCACCGACCTGGATGGTGACACTAGCGGAGCCAAAAACTTTTGCTCCATTAAACTCGGTATCATCAATGATGCGGCCAATTTCATTACCCAGTTCTTGTACTTCTGTATCGAGAAAACCACGTTCTTCAGCGCCTAATGTGCCATTGGCAGATTGGACAGCAAGCTCGCGAATACGCTGTAAATTATTAGTGATTTCCCCTAATGCTGCTTCAGCCGTTTGCGCCAGAGAAATACCATCATTGGCGTTACGTGAAGCCACATCCAGACCACGAATCTTTGAAGTCATTCCTTCGGCGACAGCCATGCCAGCTGCATCATCTTTAGCGCTATTGATACGCAGGCCTGAAGATAATTTTTGGATTGCCATTCCCATTTGGCTTTGAGATTTGTTCAGATTTCTCTGAGCATTCAATGAATACATATTGGTGTTAATAGTCTGAGGCATTGTTGGTTCCTGGTTATTTTGATTAAATTTTTTGTATTCGAGCCATTTAAATTCCATTTGATGGCTTCAACTAGCTTATCGGCGCTTAAATGATGGTCTTGACCGCTCTCAGGAAAAAAGGATCTACACGAGATAAGCGGTGCCTTGAAGAGTATGGAAGGAAGCTTTTCCGGAAAAATTGTGATGGTTGATTTCTTCTACTTTGATCTTAGTTGATGATTTTAGTCAATCATCTGTAACGACATTAATTTGACATTCTGCCTGGTATGTACATTTTATTGACGCTGGTCATCAGGATGCGTGGTGTCAAAAATTAACAAGACCTTTTCTTTATGCTAACTGGCGAGCTCAAGCTTGTATTGGCATTGATTTTGCTCTCCCTCAATAGAATCGACAGTGTTACATCGCTTGAACCACGAATTCTTTCAGGGGCGTACCCAAAGGATTGTGGTGCCCTGTTAAGGGTTTCAGTATTTGTCTTTTTAATAAAGGAATGAGTGAGCAGGTAGTGGTTCAGCCACATATTCAATTTTTAACTGAGGTTTAAGAATGAAAGTATTTCCACAGGATTTTAAGCAAGTAGACGGCATTTGGGTTCCTTCAGAAGGAGCAGATAATATTGCTTATACAGATGGAAAACGGGCTGAGGACTACTTGAAAAAAAGTATCGATAATGCCAGTGATCTTTCTAGCACATCGACAGAGCTTCAAGGGCTGATTCGAGATTGGTCTTCTCGTTATCACCTGTCTCCAACCAGAGGTAATTTGTTCCGTGCGCTGTCAATGCGTCCTGGCAGTAGTATCCTGGAACTGGGTAGTGGTTGCGGTGCAATTACCCGTTGTCTTGGTGAAAACGATGTTAGTGTTACCGCCATAGAAGGAAGCCATCAGCGGGCGCAAATATCGAAATCAAGATGTCGTGACCTTGAGAATGTTGAAGTTGTGTCATCCAACTTTGATGATCTGGCCTTTGAAAATAAATTCGATATTGTCACGCTGATTGGCGTGCTTGAATACTCCCACATGTTTTGTCGAGGACAGGACGACCCTTTTAGTTGGGTACTAAATCGTGCCTGGAATCACCTAGATGATGATGGCGTCCTGGTCATTGCAATTGAAAATCAGCTCGGTATCAAATATCTATCGGGATGTGGTGAGGATCATTTGGGTGATCGATTCTGCGGAATAGAAGGTTATCCTGATGATAAAGGCGCCCGAACCTTCGGTAAACATGAGTTGGTTGATCTTGTTGAAAGTTGTGGGTTTGTTGATCATGAGTTGTTGTTACCGTTTCCTGACTATAAACTGCCATCGACACTGATCAACGCAAAGTCTTGTGGGGCAAAACTGGCAAAGCATTTAAATCTCGCTGGATGGTGTGATCAGCCTTATGAAGATTATGTCAATCCACGTGAGCATCTTTTTCATGACCATCTTGGTCTGGATACCATGGCTGCAAATGGCTTGTTGGCGGATCACGCAAATTCTTTCTTACTGATTGCATCCAAAAAAACTCTATCTGAAGCATCTCCGATTAGCCCGATTAATTGGCATGCAAAAAAGATCAATGTTACTCGAATTCCTAAATTTCAAACTGAAACAACACTCCAAAGTGATGGCGATGAGTTTGCTGTTTTTAAAAAAGGCATGGTTGATTCAGAAGAGAGATCAGAAAATGGCGTTACGCTTGTAGCAGAACCGAAAGCCCAACATGTGTCTGGTGGCCGATCGTTATCAATGGAGCTGACGCGCTCTTTACGACGTACTGACAGGGATGTATCCAGATATCAGGAACTCATCGCTGAGTGGACGCAATATCTATTAGATAGCAGCGCAAGCTCTGCTCAATTGGGTGAATTACCATCGCACTTTGTTGATTGTATTCCTCAAAATCTCATTCGAGACAAGTCAGGAAAGCTTGTCTATATTGATACTGAATGGCATTGGCGCGAAGCCGTCGCTATTGAGTGGGTGGTCTTTCGTGGACTTTGGGTGCTGTGGGGAACTAACAAGCTATGGATGGAAAGAGCTTTTCTGAAGAACAGCTACACTTTCAAGCAATTTATTGACCTTAGCCTGGAAAAGTCCACATTAGACATTGTGGAAGCCCAAATGGAGATTCTTGCTCAACTAGAGGCCCAATTTCAGTCCGCTGTATTTGGCAATGAAATGTTGCCTTACTTTAAGAGCCTGATTGAGAAAACTTTTGGGGGCGAAGGTGAAGCGACCAAGCTAACAATGGATGAGGCCTATCAGAAATGGATTAATAATCACGCTGTGCAGGAAATTGATGGCCAATTATTTGCAGAGCGCATGATGCTCAAGTGGAAAAGTCGTCCTAAATTTCACTTGATGATGTTGGTATTCCCGGGAGAAGAAACGCTGTTAGCGAATACATTGGATTCGCTTTCACAACAAATGTATCCAGATTGGCAATTGACGGTTATTGCGGATACCCCTGCTCCCGATGCATTGTGGAAACAGATGGATGGCCTGGAATGGCTGCAATTTGATAAAGATGGTGATCCGTATAATCAATTGAACGAGCAGATCGAACACTCTGATAGCGATTGGGTCTCCTACATTGAGCCGGGTTCAACTTTCGAGCCACAGACACTGGTGCAGCTCGGTGACTACATTAATATTCGTCCACACTGGAAGCTTATTTACAGTGACGAAGATGTGATGAGTAAATCCGGATTGCGATCAGATCCAAAATTTAAACCGGATTTTAATCTTGATATGCTTCGTTCTACACCATACGTGGGCAATTTCTGTGTGGTTGAAAAAGAGGCATTTATCCAAGTTGCTGGAGTTTTACCCTACATAACCGCCGAGAATTATGATTTGACCTTCAAGGTTTATGATCAGTACGGGGAGCATTCCATCGGGCATATATGTGATGTGCTGTACCATGCACCAGCGGAACCTTTACGTAATTATGATGCTGAACTTGGCATGGCAGTGGTTCGCCATCATCTTGAACGCAACAAAATATCAGCAGAGGTAAAAGAAGGATATATTCCAGGAACAACTCGGATCGCCTATGACTTTGAGGATCAGCCCGTTGTTTCCATTATTATTCCAAACAGAGACAAGCTGGAATATTTGCAACCTTGTATAGAATCGCTTGTTGATAAGACCGATTATAAAAATTATGAAGTTGTTATTGTTGATAATAACAGTGTCGATCCCGATACTCTTAAGTACTACCAGATGCTTACATCAACGTACAAAGAGACTATTAAAGTAATCTCATGTGGAACGACAAATAACTTTTCATCGTTGTGTAATTTTGGTGCAAAAAATGCAAATGGTGAGTTTTTGCTATTTTTGGATTCTGATACCAAAATGCTTCACAGCGAGTGGTTAAGCCGGATGATGAAGCATGTTCAGCGTGATGATATCGGTGTTGTAGGTGCTCGTGTTGTTTACCCTGAAACAGGAAAAATTCTACATGCAGGGGTTGTTCTTGGATTGGACGGGTATGCGGAGTCTCCATTTATTGGTGTGGATTTTAAAGATCCAGGGTATATGGGGCGAGCGCAAGTTGATCAGAACTACTCAGCGGTTTCGTCAGTTTGTCTTTTGACTAAGAGGAATGTTTTTGAGCTTGTGAATGGAATGAGTGAAGCTCAGTTCCCTGCTTACTTTAATGGTGTGGATCTCTGTTTGAAGGCGTCAGAAGCTGGGTATAAAACTCTGTGGACTCCTTATTCCACCCTGGTTAGCCATGGAGGAAAAGGACACAAATTTGTTAGTAGGAAAGTTGAAGGTAAAGCCGAAGAATTATCTAAAATCAACTTAGAAAAGTCAGCCTTATTGGAAAAATGGGGTCATAAACTATCTAATGATCCTGCTTATAATCCGAATCTTAGCCTTGCTCTTCAGAGTTTTGGTGTAGAAGTTGAAATGCCGTTAAATTGGGATACAAATTTTAATGATCGGCAGAAAATTCTTGGTTTCCCTTTGTCCGGTGGAAGTGGTGATTACCGCGTGGTACAACCTTTTAACGCAGTCAGTTTCGCAGGGCTGGCTCAATGTGAGCACTATACAAAAAGCAGGGTTAATATCGTTGAAGTAATGCGCATGCAGCCAAACGTAACAGTGGTTCAAGCGGCGATTGATGACAGGCAAATTAAACTTCTGGAAGATCTTAATCGATATACGCCTGATGTATTTCGGGTTTTTACTCTCGATGATTTAATTACGATTATTCCAGAAAAAAGCTCTGTTTATAAAAGCCAAAAACGTAGTTTTCCAGATGCCAGAGCTCGATTGAGAAAATCGCTAGCATTGTGTCAGAGACTTATTGTTACAAGTCAGCCATTGGCTGATTATTGTTCTGATCTGATTGACGATATCCGAGTGATCCCGAATCGTCTGCAGCGTGATAAGTGGTTGAACCTCCCTTCTTATCGAGGGCAGGGTGATAAACCAAGAGTTGGTTGGGTAGGCGCTCAACAGCATCAGGGGGATTTGGAAATTATTCTAGATGTGGTCAAGGAAACGGTTGATGAAGTTGATTGGGTCTTCATGGGTATGTGTCCAGAGGAGATACGTCCATTAGTCGCTGAATATCATGAATTTGTTTCTATAGATGAATATCCGGCAAAGATGGCCAGTCTGAACCTTGATCTGGCAATTGCTCCACTAGAACAGCATGAATTCAATGAATCTAAAAGTAATCTCCGGCTACTTGAATATGGGGTATTTGGCTGGCCGGTAGTTTGCTCGGACATTGCGCCATACCAGAGTTATGACGCGCCAGTTACGAGAGTCTCTAATGAGAAGAGCGCATGGCTTGATGCGATTCGCAGTCATATTAGAGATCCTGAGGCATCAAAACTTGCAGGGATTGAATTGAAGAATTGGGTGCTGGCTAACTTTATTACGGAAGATCATTTGGAAGAATGGCTTGATGCATTAACTCCAGCTGGCATTGATCTAACAAACGATAAGTTTCTGTCAACAATGGCACAGAGTGCATAAGCAATAGCGGATAATAATGATGAACAGGGACGCGAGAACAATTACTTTTTTTTATTCCGATGGCGTGGAGAAACAGACAGCAGAACCAATTGCCCGTGATGCTGAAAAGAGGGGATATAAGGTTAAGTTCACAGACAATTTATTAGAAAAGGCAGATATCGGTGTTTATTGTCAACATGTGAGTTTTCCTGAAAATAGTAATTTTTCGGTCACGATGTTGCATGATCTTGGGCAAGGCCATAATCGTTGGCCAAATATCTGGAAAGGTGAGCCATGGGATCAGTTTGATATTGGTATTTTGCCAGGACCACTATGGGCACAGAGATGGCAAAGCTGCTGTGACCACCCGTATACACGTCCTGAAAAAGGCGTTTATGAATTGGGATGGCCAAAGGCCGATTCACTTTTTACTGATGATTCGAAGGTGCAAAAGCTCCGTGAATCACTGGATCTACAGCATGAGGTAACTGTTCTTTATGCACCGTCTTGGGAAAATAACGGGAAGCAGGATGAATTTGTTCAAGCGCTGAAAGATCTGCCAGTTAATTTGTTGCTTAAACAAGCACCTTGGTCCGATGCGTATTCGCACATTCTCGATAACATTGAGGAGATGGACAAGCTCCACCGGAACTACAAGGAAAATGTCCATGTTATAGATCGCAACGTCGGTATATTTGACTGTATTGCATTAAGTGATGTGATCGTTTCAGAAGAATCAAGCGTCCTTATTGAGGCGCTACTCCTTGATGTGCCCGGAATATCCGCGATTGATTGGACAATACCCGATTGTCAGCCACCAAGACTGGCGGATGTTCCGTTCGATTTTGTTATTAAAACAATGAAAAAGGATTTGCGGAAATCGGTTGAAGATGTTCTTGGAAATATAGAGTCTCATATAGAGAAACTACAGGCACTAAAAAAGGACAACTTTAGCTACCTTGGATCAAGTTCCGAAAAAATCATGGATGTTATTGATCATCATATTTTAGGCAGCAAAACAGATTGCAAACCAATAGAAGCGATTAAACCGCTAAAGCTGGTTTCCAGAAAAGAACAGATGTCAAGGTTGTCAAATACGATCAGGCTCAGAGATCACTTTGCCACTGCGTAGAGCAAGTTTGATACTAAATTTAAAAATTAACAAGGAAGTTAATAATGAAATATTATGTTGAAGTACCTGAAGTCTGGATGGTCGAGTTTCTCGAAAATGACCCCGATTGTGCTGGATACTGGGTGAGCAGCCTGACGCAATCCTGGCAAAAGGGGTATCCAGATAACTGTACCGTCCCGTGGACAAATTACGTTGATGTCGTTAGGCGTTTACGTTTGCATAGTGACAAAAAGATTATTGTTGATGTCGATATGCTTTATAACGAACCGAGTATTGCAGCGACCGTCGCTCGTGAATTGTACGATGTTGGTTGTAATACGATTGTTGTTGAATCAAAACGATTTCCAAAGGTTAATAGTCTGACGCCAGATAGCATGGCACTTAGTACGCCAGAAGAGTTTTCCCGATTAATTAATAAAGTGAAAACCACGGTTCCAGACCTGGAAGTCATTGCTAGAAATGAATATTTAGCGACGACTAAAAACGTTGATACAACTTGTGATATCGCACGCCGGGCGCTAAACGCAGGGGCCGATGGTGTTGTTGTTCACTGGGGTGGAGATTCAAATACGACCCTGTTAAAAGAGGCACTGGGGCGTTTGAAGAAAGAAGGTATTCAAACCGGTATTATACCGACCAAGTATCTGGATCAGGTTGTTGCAGGTGAATATGAAGAACTGGCTGATTTCAGTATCCTTGGAAACATCTGTACCTCGTATATCCGACATTCATTCAGCCAGCAAACAGTAAAATCACTGTTAAATACGCCATGCATGTTTGAGCCGATCCTGGATCGGGTTAATAGCCATGAGCCTACTGGCCAAAAAACACTTGTGGTTCTTGGTGCAAGGGAAGATAAGGAAGGTAAGCATCTGCTCAAAGAGCCTTCAGCTGTCAATAAATTCACCAAGTATCTTGAGGATGATTATTATTCTGTCATTCTGGTTGCAGATTCTAAAGCCACTGATGAAATTTCGTCAGAGGGAAATGTCCAAGTTGCAGGGGTTGAAGATTCGGTTGGAGAAGTACACTCTCTTTCAGCTGCAATGCATCTGATTAATACCGAGAAAGTGACCGTTGCGTATGCAGATCTTAACAATGTAGGCTTTGAGAATATCGATGCTTCAGGAATGCTATTTGATGGTGACAATTTCGCAGGTGTCATGAATGTTAAATCAGACGTTTTGGCATCGATGGTTCAGTCAGTGGATCCGACTTCTTCTATCGTTAAAATGGGAATGGAGAACGGGATTCGGGCAGTGGTCGTAAATGGTGATCAGAAGGACCTAATGTAATGTCGTTGCACGTTATGGTCGATATGTCTGCAACGATTTTGCATCACGGGCATATACGGCTTATCCAAGAGTCCACAAGGCATGGTGTTGTTACCATCGGGTTGACTACCGATGAAGAAATACTTGCCAGCAAGGGTTACGTTCCTGAGCTTGATTTTTCTTCAAGAAAGGAAATTCTGGAATCGATAAAAGGAGTTGATAAGGTTGTACCTACTCCCTGGTTGATTACAGATGAGGTATTAGATGAATTTAATATCGATTTATTAGTTCATGGTGATGATAATTCAAATCATGTACGAAAGGAACGGTTGTTGGTTTTACCACGCACTAAAAATGTTAGCAGTACCGAAATGCGCCAACGTGCAATGCGGTCTATTACTCAAATCAAAAATAACAGATTGATGTTAACTCCGGGGCCTGCCGTAGTTTTGCATGAAAATCTGCAAGGCCTTCAGCCGGTTTTTGGTAGGGGCGATAAGATTTTTAAGAAAATCAGACTAGAAACTGAAAACTGGATAAAACAGTTGTCTGGCCAGGATGAGCTGGTGACCCTTCAAGGCTCAGCAACATTGGCTCTTGAGGTCGCAGCGAAAGCGTTTGTTTCCGGAAAAGTCCTACTTATAGAAACTGGATATTACAGCGCTCGGCTAGCGAAGTTACTACCAAGAGGTTGTGACCTGACTAGAGTCAGCTACAAGGCGCTAAATAAAACCTGCGGCAAATTTGATTGGGTACTTTGTGCCTACACCGAAACCAGCCATGCCTTTAAAGTTGATTTGGAGGAAATTCGTGACTATGCAGATAGGTTAGATGCAAAGCTTTATGTGGACGCAACGGGTTCAATTGGACTTGAAGATCGCCATGATTTGAGTGATGTTTGTGCATTCAGTTCCTGTAAGGGGCTGTTTGGTCTCACGGGTGCAGGATTTATTGCTTATAAGAAACACTTGCTCATAAATTCATCAAGTTCGTATTATCTTGATCTGGAAACACACCGGCAACGAAATGTTACGGGGCCATACCATGCAATTTCATCTCTTTATAATATAATTCCAATACATGAGAACTTAAAATGGCGTGTGAAATTAAGTAAGGAAGTTACTCTCAAAGAGTTCTCTGGCTATACTGAAAACAATAAATATCAACCTCTTCTTTGTACATACTTAAATGGAAGGGTAGAGAGGAAAAGTGAAAATGTTGTTCTTTACCAGCCGCGTAGCAATCAACCAGGCTCGGTTGTTTGTCATTTAGGGGAGATTCACAAATCGGAAGTTAACTTGCACAAATCGATAAAGTTAGTCTCGATTGATGAAGAGATTCATAACATAAACAGTTGCGCCGTATCGTAAAGGAAGAATAACTAATGCTTGATTCCAATGAGTTTGTTGATCGATTGATCACAGAGAAATATACGCACCTTTGCGTCGTGCCTTGCAGTTTTGCAAAGTCATTGATTAACTCAGCGCTCAATCAAGCGTCGCGTATCGAATATATTTCGTGTGCCAGTGAAGCGGTGGCATGTTCTATCGCCGCAGGCTTGAAAATGTCTGGGCAGCGTCCAATTGTAATTGTTCAATCATCCGGTCTGACAAATATGGGAAGCTGTATTACCAGTTTGTTGAAGCCTTACGATATTTATTTTCCAATGATTGTTAGTTGGCGAACTTACCAGCCAGGTGATAGCGAGATCCAGCATGAGCACTTAGCTGATCATCTTCCAGATCTTGTTCATGCTTATGGATATGAATATGATATTTTGGATAGTAGTAATATAGATTCCGCTTTTGAGCAAATTGAAATTTGTGAGTCAAGACATCAATTATTGCTTTTGAAAAAGAGTGCTTTTTCTACTGTTGAGATTCTCCCTGAGTTAAAAAGCAATCTTTCAGCCTATCCGAAGCGTAGTGAGTATTTAGAAATACTGAACTCTAACTGGAACCATGACGAATGTGTTTTTATCGGTACAACAGGAAACACAGCCAGAGAAATGTATTCAGTAATGAGTAATACCGATAATTTTTATATGGCTGGCAATATGGGAGGCGCCATGAGTATTGGTCTAGGTGCGGCGAAAAGTGGGAAGCGCACAGTTGTCTGTGGTGGTGATGCTGAATTTGTCATGCATTTGGGCGGTCTGTCCACAGCTGGGCGTTATGCGGAGTGTGATGTTAACTTGACCTATTTGTTATTTGATAATGAATCTAATAAAAGTACAGGAGGACAAAATACGTTTCAAAGCCATTTGGATTATTCTGCTATTGCTCAAGCCTGTGGACTTAAGGTTGTACCTCAGACCATCAGAGATACAAAGATATTTTCTCAGGTTATCCCTGCACTAATGCAAGCTAAAGGAATTAATTTTGTACATGTCAAAGCAGCCTATGATGAGACTATGGAGCGACCATCGAGAAAAGTCATTCGAGAAAGCATCAGTGCATTTTCTCTATCAGAGGTTGAGGAAGCAAGCGTTGCTTGACCTTTAGTCGTGATGATTCAACTGGCTCCAATTTCAGAAAGCTGTTATTCACAATTAAAAGATAATTATTTTGCGGTTGCTGTAAATGGCTTGAAAGAAAGCTCGGAAGTCGATGAAAGCGTGTTGGCTGAGTTTGTAGAGCAGCAGTTAACAACCATTCTAGAGCAGTCCAGGCAAGATAAAAATACTTTTTTTCACAGTATTGTATTGAAGG
>CAZUAW010000034.1:0-13910 GCA_964618535.1 uncultured Thiotrichales bacterium | reverse complement strand
AATTCTCCAGGCGAAGCGAAAATTTGTAGGACCCCAGCTTGCTGGGCGAACAGGTCACAGTAAGTCGCTTAGACGCCACAAAAACCTGAAATAAGAATCTCTTATATCTCTAACCAGAGAACCAGTAGAGATATAACAACCGCTATCGTTCTAGAATGGAAGAATCCTGCATTTTTATTTCTGGTTTGATACCAAACATTTTTAATATCATTGGTGCAACAACTTGTAGCGATACTTTTTCTTTGACCACTTCTGGAGAAACCCTGGGTCTCTTTACCCACAGAATACCGTCAGGATGGTGCATACCGCTTTTTACGGTTGAAGGCGCTTTATAAAAAAGGCTTGAGAATTTCTCTGTTCTTTCTGAATCAGGCCAGAGAATCACCGCATCATCAGGTAGTGGGTTAAATATTCGGCAGCCTGCGTGCAATGATGTATCGGTTAAGCGCGTAAGAAATAGTGTTTCATTACCCACTCGAAATTTTTCCAGGTACTCTTTAGCCGCTTTCGCCTGTTCTCTTGTCTCAAAATAAATTCTAAATTCTTCAGACATTATTGGCTGGCAATTCGTCACACCGTCCAAAGCAATGCTATCTAGTAACTTATCGAAACTATGAGGTCTGTAAAATGTTTTTCCCCCTTTCTCTTCATACTTTAGAAAAGGCTGTTGGCTTAAAGCTGTGCATAAAATGACAGTTGTATCATCAGATGCCATATCGAGTACTTTTCCGATTAGAGCATCCATTTCCTGATAGCCGAAAAGAACCGCGTCTCCATACTCGTCTAGCTCTTCTTGTGTCGGCTGAATTTCAAACTGTTCTGGTGCAAAGTATCTCCAGTATGCGTGTTGATAATGGGCGGTACTGTTAATAAAGAAAGTAGAAAAATCAGGCTGGTGTTTTTGATAAAACCATTTAAATACATCCCACTGTATTCTGTTTAGCAGAGCCGCCTTTTTCCATCGTTTTTTCCCAGATATTTTTTGACTAACCAGTTGTTTTATAACTGCGAATACCGTATCTGCCGACAGCCCATGGCGAACCATAAAATTAGAAAATCCCAGATAGTCTTTAGCCGTCAACGGCACACTGTCATTAGTATGCTCCTGAACATTTGTTCGAATAAACTTCCAATACGGTGTTAATTCTGGGGGATGAGGCGCTGAGGCGGTGCTCCATGCGTCGGGTAAAACAAAGCCTTCGGTATCATTTCCAAAAGGCACGTTCATGCTTCCACATAACCAGACTTTATAACCGCTTTTTGATAAAAGTTGAGAAATTGTCGGGGCTTTTAATTTATGTCCGTCTCCCAAGTCAAAGACACCGTGCTCCTTGTAAGATAATCCGGAATGTACCGTTACCCATTGAATCCAAGGCTCAAGATTTTTTTGCTCTTCTCTGGCTTCCGTTGTGAAAACTTTTGACTGATTTTTTAACCTCGAAAAATTTGGTAACTTACCTTGGTCAATGAAGCGGTTGGTTATCTCAGGGGAGAGTTCATTAAATTCGAGTGAGATGACTGGAGAATTTGCCATAATAGATCCTGGGTTATCAATTTTATGTGCGCTCACCCGTAGAGTGAGATCGAAAAAACATTCCTGAATATAAAAACGTTGGGACTCAGCTGATTTCTACACACACTGAGGATAACGATATTGACAGCTAGTCAAGTACAAAAGTTCCTACCAAAAATGAATTTATTCATTAATACAAGCATCAATAACTCCAACATCGCGACCATTAAACTTCGATGAGTTCGCCGTGTTTTAGAAGATATTCTTTGGGATGAGGATGACCGATGAAGTTAATAGGACTTGCCGTTGGGCCATACGCCCCTGAAGACCCTACGGCTATAATATCTCCAACTTTCGGCTCACTCATTTCTGCATCTCGTCCCAAGGTGTCTATTGTGGTGCAAAGCGGCCCTGTGATTGTAAATTTACCTTGGGGTATGTCTGCCGCATTGCTCAGATTCCACATGGGCCAGGGACGTTTTAGAAACATTCCCATAAGACCACAAGCTGCGAGGTGATTATTCATGCCGCCATCGCAGATACAAATTTCTTTGCCACGAGATGACTTTCTGCTGACGACCTCTGTAAGAAAATAGCCGTAGGGACCAACCAGATAGCGACCAGTTTCCAAGATACACTGGCTTGATTTGAGTCTTTCTACGCTGCTGATATCTTCCATTTTAGAAAAGACTTTTTCTGCTAAATCTTCCAGGTTGAGCGGCTCATCATTAAAAGTATAGGGGATACCGAAGCCAGCGCCGAAGATTAGATATTGAGGATTAGTAGAAAAAATATTCGCCGCTTTCTCAAACAACTCCAGAAAAATGGTGAAATTTTCAGTAATTGCTTCGCAATTACGCGAGTTGGTTGCGGAATAGATATGAAAGCCAATCAGATTTAAACTTTTGAGCGGCTGTATACTCTTTGCAACAGCTTCCAACGTTTCTTCATCAATTCCAAACGGACTGGCAGCCCCTGCCATGTTAATTCCGAAGGAGCGAGGAACATTTAGTGGATTAAGTCTAAGCAAAATATCAATGTCTACCTGCTTCTGCTCAGCCAGCTTATTGAGTGTCTGCATTTCACTTAAGGATTCACAGACTACTTTAAGTCCTGGCAAACTCGCGGCACGTTCTAATTCGAACAAGCGTTTTGCTGGCCCTGAAAAGCTGATTTCTGAGGGAGAATAGCCAGCTTGCAGAGCAACCTCTACTTCGCCAATAGATGAAGCATCCAACAAGTTAATATGGGGTTTTAGATGCTTTATCAGTGCTGCATTAGGGTTGCTCTTGATTGCATAGCTGATGTTGAATCTGGATTTAAAAATAGACGACACGGTGTCGATATGATCTAGCATTGCATCTAGCGTGTAGACATAGCAAGGTGTAGAAATATCTGGCAACACGGTGGATATCGCTGCCCTCCTTTCTGGAGGTAGTAGTGACGAGTGATTCATTGTGACCTGTATGTTATTTTGGTTATTTTGTGTTGTTGTCGGGACAGCTTGGTAATTAATCTGAGGTTTCTTGAGTCGAACCCATCTTTCGCGCCGGATTCCCACCCATAATCGAATACGGTGGTACATTTGAATAAATGACAGAATTAGCCGCGATTACACTGCCTATGCCGATACTAATTCCTGGCCCAATGGTTGATCCTGTGCCAATCCAGACATCATCCTCGATCACAACAGGTCTAACTTCGGAGCTTTCCAAATATTCATCATTTCTTCTCGCTTCCGCATTAACTGGATGGCCATTGATATCACGAATATTCACTTCCTGGCCGATCATGACGTGATTACCGATAGTGATTTGCTTACCAATTACAAAGCGGCAACGATGGCCAACATCACAGTGATCACCGATTACCAAGAGTGGATTGGCGCTATAACGAGCCGCAAAATTAAATGACGATTTACCACTCAGCAGCACATCATCACCAATTTCAATACTACCCTTACCACTGACCCAGTGGAGTTTTGCTGCGGTGTGAAAATTTTTGCCTACTTTACTGCAATAGGCTTTAAACATAGGTTCACAAAAAAACACCCGCATTAGAAAGTAATAAGTCGTTCGAAGTGACAAGAAAAGGAACAACAAAGCCTTACCAATAAATGCCGGCAGAGGCAGATAGATATTGGTGATAAAGCGCTTGGCATTTCGCACCATCGGTGCGGGAAATGAACTGCTAGTTGCTAGGTAGTGATAAAGAGTCGTGTTCATATTGATAACTGATTTTGTTTAGTATGGTGGGTTGAAGTCACATGCGTTCTATCAATTTTCCCGCTCGCTGTTTTATTGAGTATTGATCTAAACTCAACTTGCTGAGGCACCATGTAAGGCTCAAGTTGTGCTCGACAATGCGCAATCACCTCTCGCTCTGTAAGCGTCTCGTCTACCGGCACAATAATGGCTTTGAGTGTATGACCTAAAATCTCATCCGGAATGCCAATGATGATGGCCTCTTTCACATTTGCCAAAGCATAAAGTACATTTTCAATTTCTTTGGGGCTGATTTTCTCTCCCCTTGATTTAATAATGTCATCCTTACGAGCGATGAAATACAAATAACCGGCTTCGTCTTGGCGAAATAAATCACCACTGTAGAGTACCTTCTCCCAGTTATAAAGAGGGTGTGGTCGTATCGCTTTGGCCGTTGCTTGTGGATTCTTCCAGTACCCTGACATGACATGGCTGCCTCGAATCACGAGCTCTCCAGTTTCTCCTGCGCCTAAAATTTTGTCCTGCTTATCGACAATAAAAACTTCTGTATATGGGATCGCTTTGCCGACTGAATCAGGGCGTTGCTCCAGCTCATCAGGCTCAATGTAGGTGCAACGCTTACATTCTGTCAGACCGTACATGGAATACATCACTGTCTTTGGAAACAGTGTTTTTAATTTCTGAATATGCCCAGGTGGTAGCGCCGCTCCAGTATTGGTGAAACAGCGAAGTGAATCCAAGCCATCAGTCGAAAGATTTTTCATGCTGATCAGCAAAGCTGCCATGGTGGGAACCATTGGAAAGTTAGTGACCTGATGCTCACGCGCTGAATTTAGTATTGCCGCAGGAAAGGTAAAACCTTGCTCCAATACGACGGTCGCTCCAAGCTGAGTTGCGAGAAACACCTGGTACAGCCCGTAGTCGAATGAAATCGGCAGTGTCAGCATAATGACTTCATCACTGGTATTACGCAGGTAAGTGTTAATGGAATTAGCGGCAAAACAAATGTTGCGATGCTGCATCATCACGCCTTTAGGTACGCCGGTGGAGCCTGAGGTATAAACCAGCATGGCCAGGTCGGTGTCGATTCCGCCAACAGGCAGTGGCTCATTAGATAGGTTGTCTTGCAGTGCATCTTCAAAAGCAAGATAAGGCGCGTCCTTAACCGCAGCACCCGTCACATATATCCGCTCACTTGCGAGCGATGTTTCACTGGCAATTCGTACCAGCGCACCATTAGTGACAAGAAAAGCGGCTTCCGAATTTTGTTCGATATATCTTAGTTTCTCCGCTTTGGTTCCTGGATTGATGGTACTGAACACACCACCCGCCTTGAGGATACCAAAAATCCCAATCACGACTTCCAGACAATTGGGCAAAAAAATTAGAACACGATCACCGCGTTGCAGACCAGATGAACGTAAATGCTGGGCAAAATTTTCCGATTTCCTATCAAGCTCGGCATAGGTCAACTGGTTTTTTTGTTGAATAAACGCAGTCTTATGCGGAAATTTTCGTGCACTCTCTGTCAAAAACCCTTCAATTCTGGCAAGTGCTAAATAGTTTGCTGATACAGACATTGTTATTAGCTATTGGCTTGTTTTTTTTCCACATAGATCGCAATGAGATCCAGAGAGTCAATATTTTCAGGCACGACCTCATCATCCAGCACAGTAATGTCGAACTCTTCTTCTAGAAAGAAAATCAAAGACAAAATTGCCGCTGAATCAATCACGCCAGACCCTACCAGGGATTGGTCACCATCAATCACTTGATCTGGATCATTAAAAAGAAAATTTTCCAGTAAATATTGATGAACCGTTGTCACTATTGCCTGCTCGGCTTGAGTGTTCTTCTGCTGTTGATTCGTAGCGTTCATAATAATGATGATCTCGTTTATCGGTTATCAGTTTAATCCCTGTTGCTTGCTAGGAATCGATGCTCTTCGAAACCCTAAGCCAACAGTAACGCTTCATTCAGAAATAAAAACGCTAATGTAGACAGCAGCAATAGTTGCGATTACTCGGTTCGTATTTAGGTTCAATCCATCGCGATTGCAGAAACTTCGACTATAAGGCGAGTTAATAGTTCTTATTGCTGACACTTTTTTGAGTGCTGCGTTGATGATTGGGAGTGTAGCTGGAAGCTCGGTAGTTTATGAATAAGGTGGCCCATGCTCGGCAAAACCGATACACCAGCGGCTTTTCAATTATTATTACCATACATATCAGCAACTTAATGTATTTTACAGAAATTCTTCAGCCAGCTTCAGAGGCATTTCATTAGACATTTTAATTCTAAGCAACAAAATATTTTGAAGGAACCTATCAGTGACCGCTCAGTCGGATATAACACTTTAGGCAGGTGCAACTTGCTTAGCATAAGCAGCCAACGGCTGTAGAGAAGCACGTCTACGTGCATTTTAGTGACTAGGATACATATCATGGGTTTAGCCAGTTTAGTTTTTGCAACGATCATTTTAGGTGTGGTGATTTTCACGGTGGCTGTATTAATACAGTTACACCGTAAATACATGTTTACCTGGCTCAGTGCTTGGATTCGAGGTGACTGGCGTGAACAATCAAGCAAACCGATTCACGTAATTTTCTGTTTTGCGGATCATTTTGAACCACAATGGCGCAAACCAGAACGCAGCGTGGAAGATGCGCGTGTTGACCGCTGGGCAAAGGATTACCCTACACTCGCACGTAAACATCTCGATTCAGATGGACGTCATCCTGTGCATACCTTCTTTTACCCAGAAGAAGAATATCGCGAGGAACACCTCGACAAACTCCAGGGAATTTGTGAGCAAGGCTTAGGTGAAATTGAAATTCATCTGCATCACGATCACGATACCTCGGCTGGTTTTATGCACAAGCTAAAATCCTTCGTCGATATCTTACACAATAAGCACGATGCACTACCTCTTTGCCCGCAAACACAACGCCCACTCTTCGCCTTCATTCACGGTAATTTCGCATTAGATAATGCGCATGAAGATGGCAGTTTCTGCGGTGTCAATGACGAATTAATTATCTTAAACCAGGCAGGTTGTTACGCAGATTTTACGCTTCCATCAGCCCCCTGTAGCACCCAAACTAAAAAAATAAATTCTATTTATTACGCGAAAGACAACCCGACTGCACCAAAATCTCACGATGATGGACAAGATGTTCGTGTCGGAGGGAAGCCTTGGGGTGATCTCATGATCATTCAAGGACCATTGGCTCTAAATTGGAAGCAAAGAAAGTGGGGTGTACTACCTAAAATCGAAAGTTGTGACATTAGGAAAATATATCCTCCTACTCGCGATAGAGTCGATCTATGGGTTGATACCGGCGTCCATGTACAAGGTAAGCCTGACTGGGTATTTGTAAAAGTACATACCCACGGCGCTCAAGATGATGATATGGATACGCTTCTTGGAAACCCCATGGATGAGATGTTCAATTACTTAGAGACTAAATATAACGATGGAGAAAATTATAATTTGCACTACGTATCGTCTCGAGAAATGTACAACATGACCAAAGCAGCAGAAGCTGGTGAGCAAGGGCTGCCTGGCGATTATCGTGACTATATTCTTCCGCCGCCAACAAACCTCAAACTGGACTGATACAAGATGGAACGATTGGTCTCAATAGTAATGCCGATGTTTAACGCGGAAAAGTTTGTTGCTGAAGCAATTGACTCAGTTATTTTTCAGGATTATGCCTGCTGGGAATTATTGATAGTTGATGACTGCTCTACAGATGGTTCTGTAGCATTAGTGAAAGACTGGATTAAAAACGAACCAAAAATCCGCCTAATCAACTCAGATATCAATGGCGGGCCAGCCGCAGCGAGAAATCTTGGCATCAAGGCGGCCAAAGGTACCTATCTCGCATTTCTTGACAGTGATGATTATTGGCACAAAAATAAACTCTCGCGGCAACTAAGTTTTATGCGGACAGGCAAGTTGGTAACTTATACGGGCTATCAAAAAGTAACCGAACAACGTACTAGTAAAGGCAAGCCCATTCAGGCGCGCACAAGCGTTACCTATTCACAGCTTTTAAACAGTAACGATATTCCTTGTTTGACCGCCATGTATAACTTAACAAGATTAGGCAAGCGATACATGAAACCGGTCGGCCATGAAGACTATGTTTATTGGTTAAGTATATTAAAGGAAGGTACAACAGCATACGGACTGAATGAAGTGCTTGCCTACTACCGCGTACGCTCTGGGTCTGTATCAAATGACAAGTTTAAAGCTGCTGGATTCCAATGGAATATCTATAGAAACATAGAAAATCTTTCACTGTTTAAAAGCTTTTATCATTTTGTTATTTATACTTATCGTGGAATAAAAAAACAGCGCATTGACATTGGAGCCAACGCATGAAAATGCGCTACCGTCGGCTCTTTCGACCTACTTGCGAAGCACCCAGAGCACAGTCTAAGTCGTTACCCGCTTAATATAGAATAACAACCCTAAAATCTAACTCAATTAACGAATAATAAAGCGCTAATTTAACCTCAAACAGTGAATTCACACACTCAGCATTCCTGAACCATGACACCTAAAACCATAATAAATACACATACCGGCGTGCACTAGATGTCTCATAAACGTTTTGTTATTAATTCAACTATTTTCTCTGGGCTTTCAATCTATGTAGAGTCTTTTATCGGTCTTATAATATCCATGCTAGTGGCGCGCCATCTAGGCCCTGAAGACCTTGGAAATTACAGTCTGCTGCTTTGGTTTGCATCGCTTGGAATCGTGATTGCGAATGGAGGATTGAACTCCGCAATAATTAAATTTGTTGCCGAAGCAAGAGGTAAGGGAGAAGTCGGTATCGGCAAAGGTATTTTGGGATATCTGTTCAAGTTACAGATGATCTTCCTTCCCATTGCTCTTCTCATAACAGCGCTAGCAGGTTATTTCTTATTTGGCCGTATTTTTGATGAACAACAGACGTTGTTACTCTTCGCGGTTGTTCTCGCGATAGCACCAAAAGCAATGCAATTATTTAATATAAGCGTTATCAAGGGATACGAATCATTCAAGTCGATTTTTTATATCAATATAATAGCCACACCGATAAACCTTCTAATTGTTGTCTGCATCATTCTTTTCGATGGCGGTTTGCGAGAATTTGTTTGGTCCTACCTTTTTGTTTCACTTATCTATTTTATTGCATCGTACTATTTGGCTTCGAAACTAATTATTGAGGATTCTGATAACAAAGTACCTGTTCCAGATGAATACAAGCTACGTATAAATAAATTTGTAAAAATAGCAGTCATTAACGCGGCAATTTTCTTTGTCGTTTCCCGTGAGCTAGAAATTGTATTTTTAAAATGGTTGGCTGACGCAGCTGATGTTGGATATTACAGCATTGCATTTAGACTATCTGAAATGATTGTAGTGCTGGTGCCGGGTATTTTTGCAACTGTATTGCTACCCTTGATGGCGCGCTCGCTCGCAGAAGGGCAAGATGTCCTGACCCACCGTTACCGTGAATCTGCTCGTTTTCTTATGATTTTGGCAGCCCCATTTTTCGTTTTTTGCACACTATTTGCTGACGATATTATAATCACTATGTATGGTGACCAATATCATCCTGCAATTTTTCCTTTCAGGGTTCTTCTCATTGTGTTTGGATTCACGATCCTTAACTCAGTCACTACCAGCATTCTATTGAGCTTAGACCGCCAAGAAAAATTACTGAAAATATTATTTTTTACCGCCATTGTAAATATATGTTTAGATTATTTTTTGATCAAAGAATATGGTATTAATGGAGCCGTTTCTGCAAGCGTTATTTCAAAACTAGTATTTTCAATAAGTTGTCAGCTCTACATATATAAGCTGATTAAAACAAAACTTCCTTATTTAGATTACATACAAATTTACATGATCGCCATTGCGCTATTGCTGCCTTTGTATTTTATCAATCAGGCTTTTGACAGCCTTATTATATTGGCTTTAGGTGCTATCGTTTATTTTATAGCCTATGTCTATATTCTAACTGTCGTATCAAAAATTAAAAAAGACGAAGTTGAAATACTTACCTCATATTTCAATAAAATCCCAATCCTTAAAAAACTAAGACCTCACCACAATTAGGGTTAAAAATCAGATAACTGACAACATAAGCGAAGTGCAATGAATAATGACAAACTAAAAATCGGATTGCTATTAGACGGCTATAGTGTGGCTGCCTGGGAGCTACAGATGATAAACAATATACTCAGCTCTAATTCCACAGAAATATCTCTGGTAGTGTTGAACGAAAATATTAAAAACAAACCCATAAGAAAGGGTGTTGAGAGGCTCAAACATAGCTATAAACGTATACCTAAAGTTTTGATTAATCGAGCATTAGATTACAGTTACAAAAAGTTAATACAAAGAGGAACGCTCATTTCGGATGCACAATTAAATGTTAGTTGTAGCGAAATATTGGCATCCGTACCCGCGTTGCGCGTTAGAACCAGACGCACTAAATTATCAGATCATTTTAATCAAGAGGACCTTGATGAAATTTCTACTTTTAAAATAGATGTTTTCGTTCGCTGTGGGTTTGGAATATTAAGAGGCGGCATTCTCTCTGCTGCGAAGTATGGCGTGTGGTCCTTTCATCACGGAGACAACAGAAAGAATAGAGGAGGGCCGCCTGGCTACTGGGAGTCAATGGAAGACTGGCCAGAAACTGGTTCAATTCTTCAAATTTTAACAGAAGACCTGGATAATGGAAAAGTACTATATCGATCTTACTCATGTACTAATAATATGTCTGTAGATGACAACCGTAGTAATTACTATTGGAAGTCCTTGTCCTTTATGATGAGAAAACTACATGAATTACACCGCATTGGCGGCGACAAATTTATCGAGAACGTAAAGCTCGATAATCAACACCCTGAAATCTACTCCAATAGACTATACACCCAGCCCTCCAACTATGAACAAGCCAAACTTCTAGCTCAAAATATTGTTAGAAAAATAAAGTTGATGGTTAGCAATAAGCTTTTCTATGACCAATGGATTCTGATGTTTCATATTAACCCAGAGTTCTCCTCCTCTTTATGGAGATACAAAAAAATGATCCCACCAAAAGAAGTGTTTTGGGCAGATCCGCATGTCATTTTAAAAGATAAGACCTACTACATCTTTATTGAAGAGTATCGATACGATATTGAAAAAGCACATATTTCAGTCATTGAAATGGATGAAAAGGGCAGCTATGGAGAGCCTAAAATAATTCTCGATAAACCTTATCACTTGTCCTACCCCTTTGTTCTTGAGCATGAGGGAGATTATTACATGATTCCAGAATCTTCCGAAAACGGTACCATCGAGCTTTACAAGTGCGTTGATTTCCCCGGGAAATGGGAATTTGAGATGAACTTAATGGAGAATGTTAACGCTGTTGATGCCACCGTTTTTTACCATAAAAATAAATGGCGAATGCTGGTCAATATGATTGAAAATGAGGGCGCCTCATCTTCTGATGAATTGTTTCTGTTTAGCTCCAAAGAGCTTTTGAGTAGTCACTGGGAGCCGCATATTTCTAATCCCGTGGTATCTGACTGCAAAAGTGCAAGGCCCGCCGGAAACGTCTTTTATCAAAATAGTAAACTCTACAGGCCTTCACAAAATTGTAGTGTTCGCTACGGGTATGGATTCAACCTGTGCGAAATCCAACAGTTAGATGAAAATTCTTACCAAGAAAGTATAGTCTCGAGAGTTACCCCAAATTGGGATAAAAAAATCGTCGCGACACATACGTTTAACCGAGTAGGAAACCTTCATATCATTGATGCGATTCAGACTCGACGTTTATGATTATCTTACTAAATTAATCGGATAAACCAATTAAAGCCCATGCATCTATGCCTGAGCCTAAAGTGGGAACTTTTTACTGATTATGCACTCCTACTTTTAGGATTTACATTACCGTCTGATGGAAATATAAATCAAATGGGGATCATAATATTGGTTGTACTAAAAGATCCAAAACTTCCGTAATAAATTGAAATAATAATCCAGAGGATTTATCGTTATGAATGTTCTAAAGCCTGTCATAGTAATCGGTACAGGGCGAAGTGGAACAACTATTTTCCATCAAATACTCTCTACTCACCCAAATTTAGCCTGGATGTCCGAAAGGACCTGCGAAAAGCACCCTACCAGACCCAAATTAAACGCCTACCTCATGAGAGCCATAGATATTCCCATTGCTGGGAGGCTCTTTAAAAGAAACGATCAAGCAGAATGCTATACATTCTGGGATCATTTCACTCCTGGCTTTAGTATGCCTTTCAGAGATCTAACCGCCAGAGATCTGGGAGCAAAACAGCAAAAATCTCTCATCGATGCGATGTCTAAAATGACAACCCCGCAAAGAAATAGATTATTAGTAAAAATCACCGGCTGGTCTAGACTCGGATTTCTTCATGCGTTGTTCCCAGACGCTAAGTTTATTCACGTTAAACGTGATGGGCGCGCAGTCTCAAGTTCTTTACTGAACGTACCTTGGTGGCTTGGCTGGAGAGGGCCAGAGAACTGGCGCTGGGGACCATTGAACGATCGGTACTCATCGGAGTGGAACAAGTTTGATCAATCATTTAGCGCATTGGCCGGCATTCAATGGAAAATCCTAATGGATGCGATTGATAAAAGTAAGTTGGATATACCACAAAATCAATATATGGAAATAAAGTACGAGGCATTGTGCGAAAATCCTCAAGAGATATTTAGAAAAGTTACAGAATTTTGTGAACTAGAATGGTCATCTAAATTCGAAAAAAATATAGCTCAATATCGCTTAGTTAATACCAATCACAAATGGGGCAATGATCTTAGTATGCGACAGCGTGATGATCTTGAAGGCGTACTCAATCACGAGTTAGATAAATATGGGTATGTTGCCTAATCCAAGATCAAAGCACTAAAAATATCCAGAACAAACCCAAATGGGACTAAAATGAAAAAAAAGAACTTAATGCAGCTAACCTTCTCTCTGGGCGTTGGCGGTTTAGAAACATTATTACTATCTCTGCTAAATAAAATTGACAGAGATAAATTCAATCCAATCGTTTGTACTCTGACTACCATCGATGGACTTGCGGAGGAGTTCGAAGAAAGTGGAATCAGGGTAATGGCTCTAGGGAAAAAAAATGGCTTAGACTTTGGACTAATATTCAAGCTAGCAAGAATCCTAAAAAAAGAAAAAATTGACGTTCTACATACCCATAACTTTGGCGCCTGGTTTTATGGTTCACTCGCTGGAAAGCTGGCAGGAGTGAAAGTAATTAATACTGAACATAGTAATGTTCCAGATAATAAAAAGCTACAAATTCACGGAGAGAAATTAATGGCTCGTTTGAGCAATACCATTATTTGTGATTCTGTAGCGGTCGCAGATTTTATGCTTCAGATTCAAAATATACCAAAGTCAAAAATTAAAGTGATTTTAAATGGCGTCGATACTGATTTGTATAAAGCTCATAAAGGCTTAAATAGTTTTCGAGAAACGTTAGGAATTTCAGAAACAACTGCCGTCATTGCCTGTGTAGCAAGGCTTCACCCTCGAAAGAACCATCAAGGGCTCCTGGAAGCAGCGCTTAAACTAAAACAATATACAAAGGATTTTAAGCTACTGATTATAGGTCAAGGTCAGTGCAAGGATTCGCTCGAAGGTTATGTTAAAGAAAATGGGTTATCAGATAATGTACTGTTTCTTGGTAATCGTCGAGATATACCGAAGTTACTTTCTATAGTTGATGTTTTTGTTCTTAACTCTTACAGTGAAGGATTACCTATCGCCATCTTAGAAGCCATGGCCAGCTCTATACCCGTAATAGCGACAAACGTCGGTGGAAATAGTGAAATAATTGGAGTTGATAGTAAAGCTGGAGTACTTATCCCGGTTGACAGTCCAAACAGATTAGCTAACGAAATATTTAACCTTGTTTCAGACAAAACAAAGTGTTTTAGAATGGGAGCAACGGCCAGAGAACGGGTTGAAGAAAAGGCGAGTTTAAACGCTATGGTTAAACACTATGAAAATGTATACATGAATAGTTTGGCAGTAAATGAGACTGTAAATAATTCTGCGTATTAATCGTTTCATAAGTATTGTCATGTGCTTTTAAATTATTGAGCATATTTA
>CAZUAW010000033.1:0-14161 GCA_964618535.1 uncultured Thiotrichales bacterium | reverse complement strand
CCCTGTGAAAACAATATCTTAAGCGAAATTCTCATGAATTCATGCAATATCCGGGCTAAGGGCGTCTCTAAATAACTCAGGATGATGCAAAGAGTAAATTTTTCTTTTGCCTCAGACACCAGAATGCAATGCATTATACACCTCATCAGCGATTTTTTTAGCTCTTTTATAACTGGCCTTGGTTAATTCATCCCATTCATCTTCAATGTTTTTTTGACGGCCACTGACCTTGTCAGTTTTCTTTTTTCGTTTCTTGGTAAACAGACCAGAAAAGTCTGCGTTTTTTGAACGCGCTTCATCGATGGGAACAAATGAAATTAATTCTTTTGCCCTGCCAATCTTTCTCTTTAAAAAAGCACTCGAATCGCCTTTGATCAAAGCTTCCGCACGATGAACAGCTGAGATCGCAGAAGTCAATTCGTCAAAGTTGTAGGTGACCATGACATCAAACAAAGAATTCACCAGATTGTATCGCTGCTTGGATTGCAATACATCCAGTTCCAGTGTCTCGCTTAAGGCTTTATCTTTATGTGGGTTAGGATAATTAGCAGGAGCTGAACGGTAAACTTCGGGACGAATCGGCAATCTCCTGACATCTTTATGCAGCAACATTGTCTGGCTTTTAGAGCTTAATAAAAATTCAATGAATGCTTGTGCCGCCTGTTGATTTGGCGCATTTTTAATCACGCCAACACTCGCAGGAAGGATTGCGGTCATCTCTGGATAAGTGAAATCGACAGGATAATTCCTGGCTTTAGCAGACAAGCCGTAATAATCAACCACCAGTCCAACGCCAAATTCACCATCTCGAACACCGACCGGAACGTCATAGCTTTTTTTAGTCACTTTTTTAAGATTTCCGGCGATGCCTTTGATCGTTCCCCAGCCTTTATCCCAACCGGAATCCTGTAAAATGGATTCGATGATTAAATGGGTTGTGCCCGAGCGTGAAGGGGTCGACATACCGATATGACCGGAATAAGTTGCAGCAGACAAATCACTCCAGCTCTTTGGCGCTGGCAAATGTTTGGACTTGAGATAGCGCGTGTTGTACATCATCCCGTATCCCGAACCGGCAAATCCCGTGTAGAAACCCTCGGGATCATTCAGCGGATAGGAGCCCAGATAGTCCGGTATTCCGAATGCAACTGGCTCATACTTTGCAAGTAACTGCTTACTTTTAAGCAATTCAAACGCATCCGGTGAAGATACCCACAACAAATCAACCGTGTTTCGAGCTGAGATGCTCTGAATATACTTGAGTGCTGCGCCGGTTTTCTTTTTAACGATATTCACTTGCACATCAGGATACTGCTTCTGAAACGCACGCCGAAAAGCCGAGGTCATCTCTTCAGGGTAGGAAGTCACTACCATCAATGTACCGGCTGATGTTTCTACCGTGCTTTTTTCCGCATGAGCGAAGCCAGCCGACAAGACTAATAAAATAAATAACTTGGCGATGGTGTTTGAGAAACCACTTTCACTTAAGAAAAGCGTGGTCATTTATAAGCTCCTGAATTTTAATAAAATTTAGAATCGGTCAATACTTAGTCAGCTAAGAATCTCGTTGGGAACGATACAAGATTTTGTGATAGAGTTCACGTTTTCAGGCATCCGCCACATACCTGAACCCCTTCAAGGATTGAGATTGATGAATCCAGGTCAGCCCACGACCCATAGGTCGATTCATCCACGCAGAATCAACCGAATAATCTGCAACTCTGGAACAAATAAATGACTACCGTCGAACAATCGACATGAGGACAGCCACATGAAAACTCCAAACCTTAGTCTAAAGTCCAAACTCGTATTCATGCTCTTAAGCGTCGCGCTACTGTGTGTGTTTGTGATCGGCTATCAAGGGTTGCATAACGGTGAAATCGCCATCGCAGCGCGCGTTACAGAACAACTCACCGGAGTACGGGAAGCCAAAAAAGGGGAAGTTGAGTCCTACTTCAATGAGCTTCGCAATCATTTAAAAACACTCGCCATCGACCACACCACTGTCGGTGCGATGCGGGAATTTGGCTCTGCCTTCAAACGACTGAAAAAAGAAACTCTACATGATGCGCAAACAGATGCTCTAAAGAGTTATTACACGTCAGAGTTCCTGCCTGAATTACAGTTGAACGTGGAAGGTACGCCGCTGCTGGAACATTATTTTCCGGGCGATGCGGATGCTCGTTATCTTCAATATCAATACATTGCCGGAAATACCAATAAGCGCGGTGATAAAAACGCGCTGATGATGGCGGAAGATCAGAGCTATTACAGCGGTGTTCACGAGTATTACCATCCGGTTTTCAATGCCATTATCGAAGCCTATGGCTATTACGACTTATTTCTGATTGATATTGAATCTGGTGATATTGTCTATTCTGTCTACAAAGAAACGGACTACGCTACCAGCCTCAAAGACGGTATCTATAAAACCTCCAACCTGGGTGATCTTTACCGCAATGTCCGCAAATCTCAGGATCATGGCGATGTGCAACTGGTTGATTTCAATTTCTATCGCCCCTCTTACAACTCCCCCGCCGCCTTCGTCGGCACCACCATATTTGATGATCAGAACAAGCCGGTAGGTATTCTCGCCGTTCAAATTGCCATGGACAAACTCAATCAAGTCTTAACGGGTGGGCAACGCTGGAAAGAACAGGGGTTGGGAGAAACGGGCGAGGCATTTCTGGTAGGGCATGATGGAACGATGCGTTCAAACGCTCGCCCATTAATGCAAGGCGACGATTGCTATCGCAAAGCCATTGCTTCCGGTGATGGACTCAGCGCGCTGGATGAAAAAATCTGTCGTCTCGATACCTCTATTCTGCTGCAAAAAGTAGATAACGCCTCTTTTTACAGCGCAAAAAGTGGTGAAACAGGCGTGAACACGGTTAAAAGCTACTACGGCGAAGATGTGATCAGTGCCTACAGTCCGGTCAATATCGAAGGTGTTGATTGGTCGATTATGGCTGAAATGGCCACCAGCGAAGCCGATGCACCTGCAAAATCTTTTCAGAAAGAGCTGATCATTTCTGCCGTCATTATTTCTTGCCTGGTTACATTCTTGGCAATGTGGATCGCCAGTCACTTTATCGCGCCACTCACCAACATCATGCATGCGGTGAAAAAGCTCAGCAACGGCGAAGTAGATACGAATCTAGATACTGAGCGACACGACGAATATGGCGATTTGGCTCGCACGCTCAACCAGACTATTGATCTGGTCAAATCCCAAAAAGCCGAAATCGTTAACAAAACGGAAGAAAATCGAGGCTTGCTGGAAAATATTCTGCCCAGCTCTATCGCTGATCGTGTCGAAAGAGGGGAAAGTAATATCGCTGATCGTATTAACAGCGTGACCATCCTGTTTACCTCGCTACGCGGTTTTACCGACTACGTCGAAGGGTTAGCCCCCGATGAAGCCGTCAAAGAACTCAATGAGTTTGTGAATGCTTTTGATGATGCCGCGCAAAGACACGGTGTCGAAAGAATCAAAACCATCGGTGACAGCTATATGGCAGCGTGTGGATTAACAGTTCCACGACTCGACCACGCCAAGCGCACATTGGAATTTGCTCGGGAAATACTCGCAATTACACGCCGTTACAACGCAGAACATGATACGAACCTCGGACTACGTGCGGGCATCCATTGCGGCAGCGTTGTCGCGGGAGTTATTGGTAAATCCAAATTTATCTATGATGTCTGGGGAGACACGGTGAACATCGCCAGCCGTATTCGTTTTGAGGCTGACCCAAACACCATCATGGTCACCAGTGATGTCCACGACAGACTTGATAACCAGGACGGCTTTGGACAATGCACCCATGTCTCAACCAAAGGTATGGGCGAACTGAGTATTTGGCAATGGTCGCCAGACTGGTTATTGGATGAAGCTGAGACGCAAATCATGGAACAACCTATTCAGCGTAGCCAGGAAACGGCTTAAAGGCTCAGGAGTAACCGTATGAATAGTTCTGATCTGAGCAGCTGGGCACCCGGCCACATCTGGTTTACCTGGGCTGTCGGGCTAATCGTCTTATTCCCCTTACTCATTGTAGTGCTCGGGGAAGTGATTCATAAAATGGAAAAGAGCCAATCAAAATGGCTCAACCCCATCAAAAACTTGCGCCATCTGGTGCTGCCACAATTAGTATTTTTACTTATTATGACTCGGATCCTGGGGCTGGATGCCGAGAATGTCTGGGTGCGAGTGGTTGAAACTGCTTTGTGGATATTTATTATCCATACCTCGTTAGGAATCCTCAATACCCTGCTATTTTCCGGTGCTAACGAAGACCCTGGAAACTGGCAAGGCCGGGTACCTAAACTGGTCGTAGATTTTGCCAGGGTGGTGTTGGTCATGATTGGCGCAGCGCTGGTGCTTTCTTCTGTTTGGGGCATTGATCTCGGACGTATGCTGGCGGCGCTGGGCGTAGGCTCCATCGTTCTTGGCCTCGCCTTGCAGGATACTCTCGGATCACTCTTTTCCGGTTTTGCGCTACTCTCTTCCAAGCAATTTCGAGTCGGTGACTGGTTGAATGTGGGTGACAATGACGAAGGCAAAATCATCGACATGAACTGGAGAACTGTAACGCTATTAAACCGTGATGAAGACATCATCATCGTACCCAACGCCGAATTAGCCAAAGGCAAATTCGTCAACTACACCTACCCCTACCCTCGCCATCGAGAAAAAGTGCAGTTTGATTTTTCTTTTGACGATGCGCCTTATCTGGTTAAAAAAGCGCTCAAAGAAGCAGCATTAGCAACACCCGGAATCCTCGCTGATCCGGAGCCGGTTATCGCATTGATTTCTTATGATGAATTCTCGGTTAAACACGAAGTTTTGTACTTCATTGAAGACTATGTTGATCAGCCCAGAATTCTCGACGATTTTAAATCCCGTGTCTGGTATGTCGCCAAACGCTACGGCATCAGCTTTCCAACCCGAGCGCATGAAGTATTCATGATGGAATCTGCGATCGAAAGTCAGGATCAAAGCCGCAGCGAGATAGAGAGTCAGCTGATTCATCTACCCTTCCTCAAATCAAAGCAACAACAAGTTGCACTGCTTGCGCAAAGCGCCAAAAAGCTTGATTACGCCACCGGTGAAAGAATTATCGCCCAAGATGAAATGACCGATTATCTTTATGTCGTCTCAACCGGAAAGGCCACTGAATCCTTTATCGACGGACTCGATTTATCACATGATTTAAATATTCTGCAAACTAACGACTTCTTCGGTCTTGCCGCACTCGTACGTAACGAGCCCAGCGATGTTTCAATCACCTGCGAAACAGACATGCAGGTGATCGCGATTAAAAGAGATGCTATCCAGCATTTATTTGAAATGAATCCCGAACTCGCTGTAGAAATGGAAAAAGTGCTGGAAAATCGCACCAGAGAAGTGCGCACTTTGCAACGTGCTGTAAGAAAATCCCAGTTGCAGCAATTGGCAAAAGAAAAGCAAAACGAAACAGTCGTGGATATTCAATCGGTATTAAAACTTTAGAGTTTATTCAGCTATTTATACATCTAATTAATTATCTCGGATATTGCATGAATTACACGAGCTCTCGCTTATCTATTGATTCCACAGGGAATTTTTTTTACGCGCCTCGTATCGGTGATTACGGGCAAGTTCACTGCTCCTTTGCATCCTGCAATCACAGTATTAGTGCATCCTTGCACGTTAAAAGAATTTCCTGTGGAAACAATATCTTAAGCGAGATTCTCATGAATTCATGCAATATTCTGGTTAGGTAGCGCTAATTAAACAAAGACTTAATAATAATTTGAAGAGATTCCGTTCCCTGAAAATCGTTGACCGATAATTGGTAGGCAATGTGGATTTTATCGCCTGGCTCTGGCAAGGATTCAAGCACTTCAAATAGCAACGCATCCACGACTGGCGCAGCGTCACTTTGCAATCTGAATTTTGTAAACCCTCCTCTTAAATCCTGTTTTCCTGCAATGGTGAATTCGCCATCAAAAACAGGCTCTGGGAATAACTGCCCCCAGGGACCACAATTGCGCAGCATGTGCGCTGTCTGGATGGTCATTTCCGCAGCCTTAACTTCGCCGTCGGAAACAATAATCGGTTGCAGCCGCCATGCGGGGGTCATTTCTTTTACAGTTGCCGCAAATATTTTTGCAAACTCCGGCAACTTCTCAGCCTGGATGGATAAACCAGCTGCCATGGCATGGCCACCAAATTTATCTATAAGATCAGGTTGCCGACTGTTCATCCTCGCCAATGCATCGCGAAGATGTAAACCGGGGATTGAGCGTCCTGAGCCTTTCCAGGTTTTACCCTCTTCAGTCGGTGCAAACGCAATAACAGGTCGATGAATTTTTTCTTTGAGCCTTGATGCAACCAGCCCCACCACGCCTTGGTGCCAGCTTTTAGAGTTGAGGCAAAGTCCCCAGGGAAGCTCATCGGTATCCAGCTCAATTTGCTCACACAGTGCCAATGCCTCAGTCTGCATATCCTGCTCGACCTCGCGACGCTGACGGTTGTAGGCGTCTAGCTCTCCGGCATATTGGTCTGCCAGCGTTTGGTCATCCGTCAGCAGGCATTCTATGCCTATCGACATGTCATCCAGCCTTCCGGCCGCATTGAGTCGAGGGCCAACGGTAAACCCAAGATCAGTGGCAATGGTTTTGCGATGATTTTTTTTTGCTAGACGCAGCAATGCAAGAATACCTGGGACGGCTTTTCCTGAGCGAATCCGGCGCAGACCTTGTTCTACCAGAATGCGATTATTTTGATCCAGAGGAACAACATCAGCGACGGTGCCCAGCGCCACCAGATCAAGATAGTCCGCCATTGAAGGCTCAGCCAGGTTCTGTTGCTCAAACCAATTGGCTGAGCGTAGATGGCGACGCAGTGCTGCCAGCAAGTAAAAGATCACGCCCACCCCGGCCAGTGACTTGCTGGAAAATTCATCTCCTTCTTGATTGGGATTAACAATGGCGAAAGCGTTGGGCACAGTTTCAGGCGGTAGATGATGATCAGTTACCAGTACTTCAATACCGTGCTGATTGGCTCTCTCAACACCCTCCACACTCGAAATACCGTTGTCCACGGTAATAATCAAATCTGGGTTCGACCTTGCAGCAACATCAACAATTTCAGGCGTCAACCCATAGCCAAAATCAAAACGATTAGGCAGCAGGTAATCGAGTTTTGTCGCCCCCATTTTTGTCAGGCAACGAATCGCGAGCGCCGTACTGGTTGCGCCATCAGCATCGTAATCACCGACGATTAAAATGGATTGTTGCAGCTTTAGCGCCAATGCCAACCTCTGTACCGCGACATCAATATTCTTTAACGCTCGATAGTCAGCGAGATGCTCCAGGCTATAGGAGACCTGCTGCAAATCTTCGATGCCACGCGCAGCGTATAACCGCGCCAATAGCGGGTGCAGCCCTTTCAACTCGGTCGGCTGTGCTGCTTCTTCCCGGCGTTGCAGTGTTTTAACGACGGTTTTCATGCATAATTTGCGAGTGGTTTTACCCGTTTCCAAAACTGCCAGCGGCTGCTGGGACGAAGTGAAAATATCGAACCGTTACAGGAGTGAATCACCAGTTCTGATATAGAGCCGTTTGCCAGAGCTTGTTTGAGTGGTTTGATGAGCTGTTCGTCCAGCGCTAATAACTTTTCCTGCCAGGCAAAAAAATCATCATATTGCGCCAGCGGGAGAAGCTCGGCACTCACACAGAGTATTCGCCCGGATTCAGCTGAGTCCAGGCTGAATGTTCGCTCGACTTCGATTCCTGCTTTAGCCAGTATGGATTCTAGAAACGGGTCTGAAAAAGTGTCATCGTGCACAACACATCGAGAATAAATTTCAGATAAATTCGGAGTCACTCGATTATCACCTCCACCCCAAAGCCATAATCCACTAATCACTGGTTTGCCACGTTCTTCACGCAGCCGATTAAGTTCGCTGTTAAACATCAGCATTTGAAGCTCATTCAACAACCGTGGCCACCAGCCATCGTCACCTTTTACGGGTAGATACGCATCAATGCCATTACCAGCGACTCTGGATGGCGGCGTAGATTGCAAAATAGGTGCTTGCTCAAACGCCAGCACCCCAGTCGCGCCGGAGCACTCGAATGAGCCGCCAACTGGATTCACATGCTCGTTCACCAATCGCGTCAACATTTCAGTTTCTTCGGCATCCAGATTGAGCTGAGAAGCCTCGATTAACATCAAGTCTGAAATACCGGCAGTCAAATGAACAGGGTCTGCGCGGCAGACAACCTCACCCTTCAGGTCACTGCAAATACGCCCGGCGGGTAACTCAATATTGGCTTGATACCGTGCATGAAACTGGTGCCAAAGGGTTGATTCATAATCCAGGTAATCGCTGCGTTGATGAGTCGCTTTTTGCAATAATGAAACCAGCTCAGGCGCTTCTGGTTTTTCCACATAACTGCCCGTCCATTCAACCAACCGATCAAAAAGTCCAGGGAGTAAAAGATCAACTTTCGGGGATACATTCATTTAGATTTAGTCTAAAACTCTTTTAGAATCAGGCTATTCGACGGCTAAGATTATACCTGTATCACACCAATTCTGGGCAAATGTGAACTACTACTGCTTTGCCGAGACAGACGGTACGGTTTGACGGATGGGGACATCACACGTATTTATCAATACAGCATAGACTAGCTGAGTACATTCATTGGATGTGACTCCTCCTGAGTTATTCTGCCGCCCACTAGGGCGGCGTTTTTTTGCCTGCTATTTTAACCTAGGAAAATTAGTTGAATCACGGGTTGAATTTCAAACCTATCTTGTCAACAGCCGCCGAAAACTTTGCCGGATTTGTATAGTGAAAAACATCCTTTCCTGGCTGATTAATCGTCACTAATAGCCCCTTGCTCGCGTACAGCCAGTACTCAGTATTCTCATTTTCCTTTTTGATTTGATCAGGTTCACCAAACCGCTGGCGGAGAATTTCGCCTTCAACTTTATATCCTGGAATATAGGTCAGCTCAGAAACTATCATTGATTCTGCTTTCTTCAAGTCTATTTCGTCCAGCAAATATCGATAATCACCGCTGGGTCCCGGTCGGGGTTTTGGTGCTTGCTGCTGAATTGATTTTAACCAGTCTTCATCTGCTTGCAGTTTTGTTACCATTTTGACCTGAAATGGGCCAAGTGATACCCGTTCGAAGTAGGCTTCCAGAGATAACGCCTCGTCACGATTAGAAAACAGGGCGATGGAGGGGCGACCATGCCATTGCTCCTGGGTTGTTTTTAGTTTGGTTTCTCCCAATGTCACACCGAATATCGTGCTGTGCTGCTGCGCATTTAATTCGATTTGCCAAGGGAGATTGCTGTGATTTTCGTTACGGGTTTCACAACTGCTAACCAAAAACGCGAGCCAAAAAAGAAGCACAAGCAGCTGGAGTTTTCGTAAATAAAAATGAACGCTCGGCATAGGTACCAAGGGATTTACAGAAATTTGTAGAAGATATTCAGCGCAGGACGATCATCGACTAGTTTGCCAAGACTGATCTCACCTTCTCCCAGCAATGGCGTTTCTTCACGTCGGACATAATACGCCTTGCCTTGCTGGGGACGAATATAAGTACCGTTGGTGCTCTGATCAAGCAACACAAATTTATCACGACGAAATTCAATGATGGCGTGCTGTCGGGAAACCATAGTGCCATTGATGGTCAGGTTACATTCCAAATCTCTGCCGATAATAAAGCTGGTCATATCTGGGAGTAAATCAAATTCCAGTCCGCAGTTGCGCAGCTTGAGAATTTTTGCGCCAATTTTAGTGATTTCAAGCCCGGTCATCACACCGGTTAAATCGCCACTGCCCTTCCAGAGGATTTCGTGCATCTCAATCGGTTCGATACGCCCTTTGACCGTTACTTTATCCAGATAACGCTGTGGGATTTCGAAGTTTTTGGGCAACCGTTCGATGGTTTCACGCGTGGTAAGAATTTGCTCTGCTTTTGCAGCGGAACAAACGCGAGCAGCAACATTCACCATGTCACCAAACACATCTCCTTCGGTTATTAACCCCAAACCAGAATGGACACCGATATGCATGCGAATTTCGTTATCGTCGAAAATTTCTTCATCGGCCATCGACTCATGGACAGAAGCGGCAGCGATAATCGCTTGCTCAGCGCGATCGAACATACAGAGGATGTCATCGCCTGCCGTTTTAATCACTCGTCCTCTAGCGCGTTCCACCATGTCCTGGACAACTCCGAGGCACTGCGAAATACGATACTGCGCTTCGATATCCCCCAGCCGCTCGTACAGACCCGTACTGTCCACCACATCGGCAAACATGATGGTATATTCTTCCTGCTGAGGTCCTCTCATGGGTGGGATATTTTTCTTGTGAGTATTATTCGTTAACGAGGTCACAGAATATCACACAAGATGCTGATTATGCGAAGAATTCACATTCAACAGATGAGATTCCCTACGAGCCATTGCTGACTCGCAGGGCAACACTTAAGTTTTGATCTATTTAGACAGCGTCAACATGATCTCATTCATACGTTTAACGAAGGTCGCAGGCTCTTCCAGCTGACCACCTTCGGCGAGAATGGCTTGGTCGAGTAACAGTTGCGACCAGTCATTAAACCGATCACCTTCTTTCTCACCATCCATCTGTTTAAGAATCGGGTGATCAGGATTCACTTCCAACACCGGCTTGCCGCCGGGTACATCCTGTCCAGCCTGCTTGAGCAATTGCTGCATGTACATAGCCATTTCATGCTCATTGAGAACGATGCAGGAAGGTGACTCCGTCAGACGCTCAGAAATACGCACGTCGTCGACCTTTTCATCGAGGACTTTTTTGATTCGAGCAACCAGCTTTTTGGCTTCTTTAGTATCTTTCTTCTCTTCATCCTTGTCATCGTTTTTGATATCGCCAAGATTCAGCTCACCTTTTGCCACTGACTGGAATTGCTTACCATCAAACTCCGTCACATGACCCATCATCCATTCATCAACACGATCAGCCATCAATAATACTTCGATGCCCTTTTTCTTGAAGACTTCGAGGTGTGGACTATTTTTTGCAGCATTGAAATTATCTGCTGTGATGAAGAAGATTTTTTCCTGACCTTCTTTCATCCGCGAGACATAATCCGCCAGAGAAACATCTTGAGTTTCGGAGCCATCGTTGGAAGAGGAAAAACGTAACAGTTTCAGCACCTGATCGCGATTGGCGGTATCTTCCACCGGCCCTTCTTTCATCGCCTTGCCAAATTCATCCCAGAAACTCTGGTACTGCTCTGGCTCTTTTTTCGCCATTTTTTCCAGTAAGCCGAGGATCTTTTTTACCGAACCAGAACGCATGCTGTCGATAACTTTATTGCTCTGTAAAATTTCCCGCGAAACATTCAAGGGCAGATCAGCAGAATCAAGAACCCCTTTGACGAAACGCAGGTAGCGCGGCATGAGTTTATCCGCATCATCCATAATAAAGACGCGCTGTACATAGAGTTTTACGCCCTGCTTGGTTTCCTGTTCAAATAGATCAAATGGTGCTTTTGATGGAATATAGAGTAGTGACGTGTATTCCGTTTTACCTTCGACGCGATTATGCGTCCAGGTCAAAGGGTCTTCAAAATCATGGCCGACGTGCTTGTAGAATTCTTTGTATTCCTCATCTTTGATTTCATTTTTCGGCAGTGTCCATAATGCGGAAGCCTTGTTGACCGTTTCCCACTCGTCCGTGGGTTTATCATCATCATCGCGCTTGAGCATTTTAATGGGCAATGGCACGTGATCTGAATAGGTGCTGATGAGGCTGCGCAGACGCCAGCCATTGAGAAATTCTTCTTCATCTTCGCGCAGATGCAAAATGACTTCGGTGCCACGAGCTTCTTTGGTGATCGCTTCCAACGCATAGCCAGACTCACCAGTTGACTCCCAATGCACAGCTTCATCAGCAGCTGCGCCGGCATGTCGAGTAATTAGCTCGATACTATCTGCGACAATAAAGCCAGCATAAAAACCAACACCAAATTGGCCAATCAGATGTGAGTCTTTAGCCTGATCGCCGGTCAGTGTTTTCAGAAATTCGCCGGTACCTGATTTTGCGATCGTTCCGATATTTTGGATAACATCATCACGAGTCATACCGATACCGTTATCACGAATGGTGACTGTGCGAGCATCGTTATCAAATTCAACCTCGATACGTAACTCGCTGTCATCTCCCATCAGGCTATTATCAGCCAATGCCTGAAAGCGCAGCTTGTCGCAGGCGTCAGATGCGTTGGAGATTAACTCCCGCATAAAAATTTCCTTGTTCGAATACAAGGAGTGGATCATGAGCTTCAGAACCTGACTGGCTTCTGCTTCAAAATTTAAGTTTTCCTTTTCTACCGCTGCGGTCATTGCTGGGCCTCTTAAAATCGTATTTAAAGTGGATATCAGTTAAGGGTTTCTCTAAAGGGCACCTCTATTAATTCAGAATGAGCATCTTGAGTTCAGGATTTTCAATAGCTGCGTTACTAAGTAACTGCAATAGTCCCGCTATTACAGTCACTTAGCGCCTTGCTCTTAAAAGTCCTGACTCTCAATCTTTCTCACCCTGAATCAATAGAGATGCCCTAAAAATAGTAGTGCTGCTGAGGGGAATCAGGAATAGTGCATTTTTTATGCGAAAATACGGGGAATACTGGTTGTATTTAACGAATATTTGCGTAAAAAAGTGTTGTTCCTGGTTTTTCTCAGGATGCTTACATTTTTAGAGACACCCTTAAATAAGTTTGTAAGCTCTATATGAGGACGATGAGGAGAAATTCAAGGCATGGTTGAAGAACATCTGACATACCACCTATTTCTTATATTTGCCGGGGCAGCGGTATTGGCGACGGTAGCTTTGTTTGCGCGCCAGGCGATGATCGTGGCCTATATTATTTTAGGACTGTTGCTTGGTCCCGCAGTATTCAATCTGGTGCCTGATCCTGAGCTGATTCAGCAGATTTCAGATGTCGGAATAATATTTTTATTGTTCCTGCTCGGACTGAACCTACATCCACAAAAGCTGATCACATTGTTCAAGAGCACCCTGCTAACCACATTGACAGCCTGCCTGGTGTTCGGACTGGTTGGCGGTGTGTTCTCATTATTACTTGGTTTAAACGCGGTAGATTCGTTAATTGTCGGCATCGCCATGATGTTTTCGAGCACCATTATCGGCTTGAAATTATTGCCCACGACAATCCTGCATCATCAGCATACCGGTGAAATTATTATCAGTATTTTGCTGTTGCAGGACATTATTGCCATTCTTGCCTTATTGCTGATCAAAGCATCAGCCTTTGAAACGGGACTGGGATGGCAATCTCTCTCTGTTCATCGCCTTGCCGATGATCGTTTTACTGGCAAAAATATTGCAAGAACAAGTGTTATCAAAACTAATCGCAAGGTTCGATACCATTCAGGAATACGTTTTTCTCGTCTCCATCGGCTGGTGCCTTGGATTTGCCGAGCTGGCACGATGGCTGGGACTATCTTCAGAAATGGGTGCATTTATCGCCGGCGTTGCACTGGCAGCCAGCCCTATTTCAACCTTCATCGCGGAAAGCTTGAAACCACTGCGTGACTTTTTTCTGGTGCTGTTCTTTTTCGCGCTCGGTGCAACTGTTGAAATCAGCATGATGGGGACAGTATTTATCCCAGCGCTGGTACTCGCGTTGATTGTGCTGGTGATTAAGCCACCGCTGTTTCGCTGGCTATTGTGGAAATCAGGAGAAATCCCTTCTACCAGTAAAGAAATTGGTTTTCGGCTGGGACAGATCAGTGAGTTCTCGCTACTGATCTCTGTACTGGCACTGTCACAAGGACTGATCAGTGCCAAAGCAGCGTATTTAATTCAAGCGGCAGCGCTGATTACTTTTGTGATCTCACCGTATTTTATTGTGCTTAAATATCCAACACCTATTGCGGTGTCATCGAAACTTAGACGAGACTAAACTACCAGCTCTAAAGTGTCTGATCATTAATGCATTCCGATCGCGTATAAACTCAACACACCGATGCCTAGAACAACCACCGCGATGTCGAGTTACCTACGCTTCCGAAGATGCACCAATCCTCAAACGGATACAGCGCCATCTAAGCCAACCTACAATCAGAAATATCTAG
>CAZUAW010000032.1:0-14515 GCA_964618535.1 uncultured Thiotrichales bacterium | reverse complement strand
GGTGTTGAATAGACACGGAGGTGCTGTAGAGACATAGGTGGGTTGAGTCTTTTTTCTGTGGGTTATTGTCTAATTACTTTTATAGAGACACTAGGAGGCTGTCCGAGAATAGAAGCCAGGTTCTCTATTCTCGGACAGCCTCCCAAGCGTGTGTCTGGTTCCATTATTGATGTAAGCAAAAGAATACTAGATTGTTGGCTTACATTTACTTGCGATATTAAGCGCATTTATTTTTCTCGACAGAAGGTATTGTTTTCCGCATAGACGTTCAACCTAGAAAAATCAGTTGGATCGTGAAAGTCCACGCAATCCATTGACGCACCTGGCGAAATGGAAAAAGCTCTTATCACCAGCAAGGTGACGACGAGTTTTTCCATTCCACCATGCACGCCAATGGCTTACGCGTCTTTTTCACGCCCAACTGATTTTTCTAGGTTTAAGTCAGGATGAAACGACATCTGGCTGACAAAAGAACAATAACAATAACCCACCACAGAGTGGATTGTCAGAGAACTCAATGCTAAAAAAAATTCGTATCACCTTTCTGCTCGGAATTTTGATTGTCGTCAGCGGGCAGACAATCTCCCAACAAGTGCGTACCTCAGCATGGAATGAAACGCTAAAAGTCACTATTTACCCTATTAATGGTGATGGTGAATTGGTAACAGAACGGTATCTGCGTAAGCTGGATGCCAGTCGATTTAAAGAGATCGAATCGTTTATGCAAGCTCAGGCTAAGGAATATGGCATAGACGGTAAGCTACTCGATATTTCTGTTGCACCATTGCTCAAAACCATGCCGCCAATGCCTCCCGAAGGGCAGGGTATTTTAAGCGCCGTGCTATATAGTTTGCGGCTGAGAGCCTGGGGGTTGTTGCATCAAAATTCTGATTATTCATCTGATATTCGACTGTTTGTAGTGTATTACGATCCGGAAGAATCTATGGAAATTCCACGTTCCTTAGCGCTACGCAAAGGCATGATCGGCTTGGTTAATGTGTTTGCAGATGAGTCAATGGAAGGGATGAATAATTTCGTAATCAATCATGAAATGCTGCACACACTGGGTGCGACGGATAAATATCATCTCGATACCAATCATCCCTATTTCCCAGAAGGCTACGCAAGACCTTTCCAGGTTGAGCGACATCAACAAGTCAAAGCGGAAATTATGGGCGGGAGAATACCCATTGGTCCGCGCAATGCAATTATGCCCGAATCACTGGATCAGGCGATGATTGGGAGTTATACCGCGTTGGAACTGAGTTGGTTTAATTGATTTGATGCTGCGTTATTTGTAGCTATCCCTTCTTTGGGTAGTCAAACAGCAGCAGCCGCGCTGTTGCAGGCTTAATTAACTTCCAAGCGTCAATTTCAAACTGTAGTTGCACCACAGAACAAGTTGGCAGGTCTCGATTGACTTCTTCGCAGAGCTGGTGGCTCAGACTACTCATAGCTGGATTGTGTCCGGTTAGCGCAACCTGGGAGAAGCGGTTATCCAGCGAGCTAATAATCGAAAATAGGCTGGCAGTGGAAGCCTCATACATTAAATCATTTTTCAGCACAGACTTCGCTGGGAAACCAACTTCATTGGCGATGATCTGGCAGGTGGTTAATGCGCGCTTCGCCGGACTTGAGATCATCAAGTCAAATGATGTTCCTGCATCTACAAGACGTTTCCCCATCATCGGCGCATCGCTAAACCCGCGTTGATTCAGTGGCCTATCAAAATCGTGTTGTGATACATCCGACCAGCTAGATTTTGCATGCCGAATCAGCGTGAGATATTTCATAGTCTTTTCCTCTGGAAGTGATTGAGGTGTGGATATTCAGTATATGATACGTGATGTGGTTGATGATATTTCTAACTCTTCTAAAAATGATTTTTCCTGATGAATGATAAGGCGCTGGAAATACTAAAAACTGTATTTGGTTACGACCAGTTTCGTGGTGATCAACAAACAGTCATAGATACGCTGGTCGCGGGTGAGGATACGCTGGTATTGATGCCAACCGGGGGTGGAAAGTCTTTGTGCTACCAGATCCCAGCGCTGATTCGTCCCGGCACCGGCATCATTATCTCGCCGTTGATTGCTCTGATGAAAGATCAGGTCGATGCGGTAACAGCGTTAGGCATCAAAGCTGCTTGCCTCAATTCTAGCTTGGATCCTCAAGCAGCTTTTGAGGTGGAAAAACAGCTCCGCCACGGGGAACTTGATCTACTCTACATCGCCCCGGAACGATTGATGACCGAGCGGATGCTGAGTCTGATTGATGCATCCTCACCGGCATTATTTGCGATTGATGAAGCCCACTGTGTTTCTCAATGGGGTCATGATTTCAGGCCAGATTATCAGCAGCTTTCGGTGCTTCATGATCGTTATCCAACCGTTCCGAGAGTTGCATTGACCGCAACCGCTGATGCGCGCACCCGTGCTGAGATTGTGACTCAGCTACATTTAGATCAGGCGCAGCATTTTGTCTCGTCATTCGATCGACCAAATATTCAATACACCATCTCGGATGGACAAAATGCACGCGCGCGTTTGTGGTCGTTTATCGAAAGAGAGCACGCACAAGATGCTGGGATTGTTTACTGCTTGAGCCGCAAAAAAGTCGAGAGTACTGCTGAGTGGTTACAACAAAAAGGCCGCGATGCATTGCCTTATCACGCTGGCTTACCGCCGGAGACACGTCAGCGTAATCAGGAACGTTTCCTGCGCGAACAAGGCGTGATTATCGTCGCGACAATTGCATTTGGTATGGGCATTGATAAACCCGATGTACGATTCGTCGCGCATTTGAGTTTGCCCAAAAGTATTGAAGCTTATTACCAGGAAACCGGTCGTGCGGGTCGCGATGGTACGCCTGCCAATGCCTGGATGGCTTATGGTTTGCAAGATGTGATTTTTTTACGGCAAATGGTAGAAGAGTCAACGGCTGAAGAAATCCAGAAACGTATTTCAATGGATAAGCTCCAGTCGATGCTGGGACTGTGTGAATTGAGTGGCTGTCGCCGCCAGACCTTGCTTCAGTACTTTGGCGAGTCATTGGCTGAACCGTGTGGCAATTGTGATAATTGCCTAGTGCCACCAGAAATCTGGGATGGAACCGAGGCCGCTCGGAAAGCGCTTTCCTGTGTCTATCGAACTGGGCAGCGCTTTGGCGTGAATTACGTCGTCGATGTGCTGGTGGGTAAGGATGATGCTCGAATATTTCAAAATCAGCATGATCAGCTAAGTACCTACGGGATTGGCGCTGATTTTGCTCATACTGAGTGGCGGCGAATCTTTCGACAATTGATCTCAATGGGCTACCTACGTGTCGATATGGAACGGCACGGGGCGGTAATGTTGACGCAAACCAGTCGCCCATTGTTGCGTGGCGAGCAACAGATAAGTTTGCGAAAGCAGGTGAAGGCAAGCGGCAAAACGAAGAAACCAAAGCGTGTTGTCGCGGAACTCCTCGAACCGGTGGATGAGGATTTGTTTGAAGCGCTTAGAGCAGAAAGGCTTAATCTGGCGACTGAGGCAGGCGTGCCACCTTATGTGATTTTTCACGATTCAACCCTGCGAGAAATGGCGGCTTATCAACCGATGAATTCTACCGAGCTGCTGGATATCAACGGTGTGGGTGAAGCCAAGCTTGAAAAGTTTGGAGAAGCATTTCTAAGCGTGATCCAGGCATCCAAAGAAGTGAGGTTTTAAGCCACAAATTGTTGCTAGATCAAGATAACCCGATCACAAAACTTAAAGGTGATATAAAAGGATTTCAAAAACATGCGTAAATTAACATCCAAACAGCGTAAATAAGAGCAAGATCAACTACATTCATAAAGAGCAGCGCATATCGAACTGAGTCTGACGGACAAGAAATGGAGCAGGTGAACGCATGATGTTAAGAAAAATAGCAGGTCAGATTTCTTTCACCCTATTGGCCGCATGGGCATCGAGTGTCACTGCGACAGAATATTGTTCAGTGCCGGCGAACGAAACGCTCGGCGCTGTGGTTAGAGTCGGTGCGATGGACAGCGAAGGCAGTGGTGTCATCATCGGTAATAATTTGATCGCCACCGCAGCGCATGTGATCGAAGATGCGACCGAGCTGACTGTGAACGTGAACGGCATTCGTCGTCGCGCAGACGTTATTTCTTTGTTTCCTGATCGCGATCTGGCGTTGTTGCTTGCTGATACAGGCAGCCAACGCCCAATCCCTATGCGCTACAGCCTGTTGCAGCCCAAAGACAGCGTCTGGGCGATAGGTTATCCACTGGGCGGTAATCAAATAGCCAGTCACGGCCGGTATCAAGGCATGGTTGATGGTGAAATTCGCACCACAGCATCGGTCAATTTAGGCCAATCTGGTGGCGGGTTAATCTCCTGCGAAAATGGTGAGCATGTGCTGGCAGGTATTATTACTGCGTTTGGCGCAATTGACATGGGGGATCACTATATCCGCCTAGATGATTATTCCATATCCGTGCCGATCGACTACGTGCTTTCACTGATGTATGCCGAGGTAGACATCAGCAACTAATCGCCAGCACGTTTGCTTCTGCCCCTGATAGTTTATTTTACAATCATTACGCGCTCAGAATCATACTGAGGGTTGATCAAGATGGCATTTTCATCGAAGATGCTAGCATGGCTCATCAGAAGAATTATATTGTTATCGAAGGCTCGATCGGTGTGGGTAAAACCACCCTTGCTCGGCGTCTTGCCAAAGATCTAAGTGCCGCGGCACTTTTGGAACAGGTGGATGACAACCCGTTTCTACAACACTTTTATTCCAGCCCCGAGCGAATGGGTTTTCCAACCCAGCTACACTTTTTGATGGATCGTATTGATCAGCTCGATCGGTTAAGTCAGGAAGACTTCAAAACTTCGCGTATCGTTGCAGATTATCTGCTCGCCAAAGATCATCTGTTCGCGTCGCTCAATTTGTCGGAGGAAGAGCTGGATTTATATCGACGAATTTATCGCAAAGTGGCTTCCAGAGTGCGAACCCCGGATCTTGTTGTGTACTTACAAGCGCCGGTGTCGGTTTTGCTGGATAGAGTCACTAAACGTGGCCGACGATTTGAAAAACCGCTGGATTCGACTTATTTGGCGCGCATTAATGATGCCTATACCAATTTCTTCCATTATTATGAGGAATCACCACTGCTAGTGGTCAATGCGGCAGAGATTAATTTTGCCGAGAACGATGACGATTATCAGGCGTTGTTTAAAGAGATCATGGCAGAAAGTACAGGGCGACGATTCTTTAATCCTATTCCAAATGGTTGATGAATACGCGGAACATGAAAAGCATGAAACATTCGGGTAAATCGGAACAGTCGATATGAGCGTCCAGACAACAACTAAGCAGGTCACCGTAGCAACGTTGCGTAAAATGAAACGTGAGGGTGAAAAAATCGCCTGCCTGACCGCCTATGATGCAAGCTTCTCAGCAGTCCTTGACGCTGCCGGAATGGATGTTATTTTAGTGGGTGACTCGCTCGGCATGGTGGTGCAAGGGCACACTACTACAGTACCGGTTAAAGTAGCAGATATGATTTATCACAGCCGCGCTGTCGCAAGCCGATGCAATCGGGCTTTGCTGATGGTGGATATGCCATTTATGAGCTATACCTCGCCACAACAGGCGCTGGAAAGTGCTGCCAGATTGATGCAGGACGGCGCAGGTCATATGGTGAAACTGGAAGGGGATTCGCGTCAGGTAGAAACGGTTGAAAAGCTAGTTGAGCATGGCGTGCCGGTGTGTGCGCATATTGGCTTGCAGCCACAGTTGATTCATAAACTGGGCGGTTATCGAGTCCAGGGGCGCGGCGACGATCAAGCGAAAAAAATGATCGATGATGCGCTGGCGTTAGAGCAAGCCGGAGCGGATGCGATATTGCTCGAATGTGTGGTAGAACCGCTTGCAGCGGAACTAACTGAGAAATTAACGATCCCAACGATTGGCATAGGTGCGAGTGCAAAATGCGATGGTCAGATTTTGGTGCTTCAAGACATTCTCGGGATTACACCGGGAAGAGCACCTAAGTTCGCACATAATTTTCTCCAGCAGAGTGGAGATATACAGACTGCTGTCGGAGCGTACATCCAGGCAGTTAAAAACGGGGAGTTTCCAGAAAATGAACATATTTTCGAGAGTTAACGCATTAATAGATGGGTATCGAGCCTTACGTTCGAGCATTCGTAACCTTTTGGTTTTCATGATTGTTAGCACTTTGGGTGTCACAAGTGGTTTGTTTGCTGAAGAGCTTGAATTGCCGTTAGAAATTGATCCTGGTCAGCAAGTGGTTGAATTAGCGCGCGTATCAGCGTCGTTTACTTCGGAAGACAGTCTGGCGAATCGAAGCGCTATTACAGGTTCTCAGTTTAACGGGGAATTTAACAAGCTAAACCGAGTTGCGGATAGCGCCCAAAACCTGCCAACTGTGGCTGTACCTGAGCCAAGCGGCGTGTCTGGCAGTACGGTGAATTTTGCGGGAACTCAGTTTGATCAGGTGATTACGGGTAATACGGTAGGGAACTAATCTAACCACTCAGCTAAGGGACGAGGAAATAATAACTTAAACAACTTAGCTTGCCTTTTTGTCCCAGCTTGAATGTTCTCAAATCGTTGCGTAGAACGACTATGCGCCTTTTGAGAACATCCAATCTGAAACAAAAATTCTACGCTATGTTGCTCAATTTATTATTTCCTCGTCCCTAAGCTCTGAAATTCGCCATCTCTGCGCTAAAGATTTGTGCTATCCATCGTTGTTTTATAATCCTGCAAGGTAAGGATGAGCGCTGTAGGTATTGCTCGCTAGGTCGCTACATTTGTTTTTCTTAATTGACGAGTATCCTCTCAAAATATTGTTCAACGGCATCTAGCTGCTGGTTTGATGAGGTCAATTGGTTGATTCTCTTACGCCATCCCTGACTGTCAGGCAGGGTGCTGAAATACCAGCCAATGTGTTTTCTGGCTATCCTGACACCCGCCGGTTCACCATAGAATGTGTGTAAATTTGTCAGATGCTCTAGCATCAGCGTGGCAATTTCATTGATTTTGGGTGCTGGAAGCTGCTCACCCGTTTTTAGGAAATGCGCGATTTCTCTGAAAATCCATGGTCTTCCCTGCGCGCCTCGCCCAATCATAATGCCCGCAGCACCGGTTGCTTGAAAGACTTGCGCAGCTTTCTTGGCACTGCTGATGTCGCCATTGGCAATTACCGGGAGTTTCACTGCCTGACAGACTTGGCGAATAGTTTCATATTCAGCATCACCATTAAATTTATCTTCGCGGCTGCGCCCGTGAACAGTGAGTAACTGTACGCCGTTATCTTCGGCAATTTTAGCGATTTGAACTGCATTTCGAGCCTCGCGGGATACACCTGTGCGGATTTTCAAGGTTACGGGGTGATCAATGGCATTGACGACCGCGCAGAGGATCCGGGCGACATTTTTCTCATCACTCAGCAATGCTGACCCTGCTGCTTTGCGACAGACCTTTTTGGCAGGGCAGCCCATATTAATGTCAATGATATGCGCACCCTGATCGACGTGAAATTTCGCGGCATCCGCCATCACAGAGGCATCGTTGCCGACCAATTGAACGATGACAGGACTGGGTTCTTCTTGATACTCGGTGCGTAGCAGAGATTTTCGACTGGAACGAGTCTCGGGATTGGATGCAACCATCTCCGATACAGTAATTCCAGCCCCCAGTTTTTTCGCTAATATCCGAAACGGTTGATCAGTTACTCCGGCCATCGGTGCCAGGGCAAGATTATTTTCAAATCGGTAGTTGCCGATGGTGATCGGGTGGAGCATAGGGGCCGTCTTAATGCCGTAGCTGGCTTGTAGCTGGCTGAGGGAGCATCCCGTTGGTTGTGCCGGATGGGCAAATTCCAGCTCCGAGGAGGATGTACGTGAGTTGTTGGCCGATGTTACCTAACTCACTCTGATGAGTGATCAGACCGGCGAGTAAGTCTTCAGCCGTTGACAGTCCTGTCAGTTTTGTTGGGTATTCTTCCATGAAATTGAAGCTAGTCATTTTACTCCTCGAATAATGTTGTAAGTACATTCTATTTGTAGTTTAAATTGTGTGAAATTTCAAAGTCTAAACCCTACGTCATAAAAAAGGGCCGACAATGTCGGCCCTTTTTGTCTTACTGGATCGTCTATCTGGTCATTTAAGGCTTAGCAGTAGACAGACCTAATACTGCCCAGTCCTGCATGCCGCCACGATACCATTTGATCTTGTCAGCTGGATAGCCGAACTTCAGCAAGTTCATGATATTGTTGGGGGCTTGACCGCACCACATACCATTACAGAACATCACCAAAGTTTTGCAGCTGGAGTAATCGAAAACCTTGCTGGTGTCGCCTGCGGCAATTGCTTCGTCAACAGAGAACGCATCAGCACCTTTAACGAGTTTCACAGCAAAATGATCTTGCATGATTTTCATGATGCCATCAGTGGTTGCGCCTTTCTTAGGGGTGAGCTTGGTCCACGGCAGGTTAATTGCGCCAGGGATAGTACCTTTGGCGACCCAATCAGGAGTACGTGAATCAACAACCAGTACATTGCTGTGACCTTTGTTATATTTCTGATCCAGATAATGGATAACTTCGTTCTCACCCAGAGTTTCTACGCCAGGTGCTAAAACGATAGGCTGGATACAGAACGGAGGGCAAGGACGTGAAGTCTTGGCGAAAGCAGGGATGACGGTAGCGGCGTTGTTCTGATCACGTTTGATCTCATTTGCTTTACCATTGTGCTGAACAGTAACGCTCATGATGTCTGGCGTAATGCCAACAGGTTTGCCTTCTTTGGCAGCCGCGACACCGGCAAATGCCAGACTGCTAACGACTAATGTGGAACATAAGAGTGTGGTGAGTTTCATGGTTTCCTCCAAACAGGAGTTTACTTCCTAAAGGTTGTTTTGTGTGTGTTGCACTTTGCAGTGCGGGCTTTATTTATGCTGCTAAATAAGCAGTAAAAATAAATTTGTGGCGGTACTTTGTGGTGCTAATCGCAATCAGGCTCTTCTTCTCCATCTTTTTTCTTTTTTTCTTTTTCGTCTGCCTGGACGATGTGATCCGCAGATATCGAGTCGGTCTGCGTGAGTTGTCCTGCAACGCTAATTTGGCTAATTGAGAACAAAGCAACGAGTAGTAGCAAGGTGACTAATTTCATATGATTCCCTTTTTATTGATTACATAGATTCGAACACTATATCACTAATTTCAACGACAGAGAAAACCTTGAGGTAGAGAGACGCGTAAAGTTCAAAACCTTACTGTTTCTAGGTTTTATGATTTAGTCGTTGAAAAGGAGTTGGATACGCACGTCAAATCTACACGTCAAATTCTAAAGGTGTGAATCCGTTATTGTAGATCGGGTCTGGCGTTGGGCAATATCGCTACAGCATTGGCCTCGTCGGCACGGCTTGGATCGGGGTTGCAGACGATATCTGTATGTTGCCGCTCATAGGGGCTGAGTTTGCCATCGTCATTATGATCAAGACCGTGGATGACACGAAATCCAGCATGAGTGCTGCAGGCTGTGGCAACGATATTTGACTGTTCAATAATGGTAATTGATTTTGGCAACGCCGTGGTATCTGTCGATGGTTGTTTGAATTTTATTTCGTCACAAGCGCTAAGCAGGGTGAGGCAGAGCAGTGGTAGTAGTTTCAAGCAGCGGGTCATTTCAGTTTTATATTTTTTTTAAGATGCGGTTACGCAGTAAATTTAGTGTGGTCTTCTGGGATTTTGACATCTGGAAAAATTAAAAGTTCAATTGCTCCGTTTGACTTTGAATAAAGGCACTTAAATTCCCTACAGTCGTGTTACTGATTATGCCTTATTTTTTTGTCGGATTGCAATCAGGATCGCTCGCGAAGGAGAAGGCAGTCCTTCAACGGTTACCTCGGGGTTGTCCGGGTCAATGGATCGGATCAAAGACTCCCCTCTGATCCACTCGGTAGTTCTTTGCTCCTCGGTGGTGGTCGCGCTAATGTTGATGCACCGAATCTGTTCAAAGCCACAGCGTCTCATCCACTGCGTGAGCGTTTTTATACTGGGGATAAACCAGACATTTCTCATCCCTGCGTAGCGACCTTCGGGTACTAATGAATAGCCTTCATCGCCAGCAACTATAAGGGTTTCAAGCACTAATTCTCCGCCGGGTTTTAGGCAACCTCTGAGTTGTAGCAGATGCTCGATGGGGGAGGGGCGGTGATATAAAACACCCATCGAAAATGCGCTATCAAATGTTTGTAAATTGCTTGGAAGCTGTTCGAGGGTGAGCGGCAGTACATCCACGGGCTGCTCAGGTAAAAAGTGTTTATTGGCTAGAAATTGGTAAACGAATAATAATGTAGGGTCTATGCCAACAACTCTGGTGGCACCATTGCCAAGCATTCTCCAGCAGTGATAGCCATTTCCACAGCCGACATCCAGCACCAGCTTTCCGATCAGAGGTCGTATCTCATTGCTCAAGCGATCCCATTTTAGGTCACTGCGCCATTCTGTATCAATCAGCTCTCCAAAAATCTCGTAAGGTCCTTTACGCCACGGCATGAGCGCTCGAAAAGTATCGATTATGCTGTCGCGTGTAGCTCTCTCGCAGTCACTTGCTTGTCCAATACTCACGATGGATGCATTTAGATCATGGGATGAGACCGGAATATTTTTTGGCAGTGATTGTAGGGCTGCTTGCCACTGTGGTACCTGTCCGTGAGTTTTAGCTGACAACGCGGTAGTGATTTGTTCAGGTAGGGTCTCTACCCATCTTCTCCCTGGCGTTGCTTGAAGCGCTTTTAGCAGGTCGTTGTAATGATGAAGAGCGTCCATTTATCTAAATGTTTGATTAGGCGATTGCGATGTAGGCGTTAAATCCGACACAGGAAAACCAGCGATAGGTCGCTGAAAAACCGGCGTTACTCAAGCGCTGAAAATGCTCCGCATCAGTTTCCGGAATGAGTACAGTTTCCAGTGCAGTTCGCTTGCGGCTAATTTCTAAATCGCTATAGCCATTGGCACGTTTAAAATCTAGATGTAGTTCGGTGAGAAACGCTTGTTCTTGTGAATCATCCGCGATTGTTTTCTCCGTAAGCACCAACGCAGCGCCCTCTAGCATGCCTTGGCGTATGTTTTTGATAAGATCATCGCGCTCAGATTTTTTAATAAATTGAAGCGTCAGGTTAAGAATGACCAAAGAGGCGTTTTCAACACGTATATTACAAATATCATCGCAGATCAGTTCAACCGTTGGACGAATGCTTGCTTGAGTAGTATTTTCACGACACTTCTCAATCATCGCTGCTGCGTTATCTACCGCTATTAAATGACAGTCACGTTGATGAATATGACGCCCTACAGCCACCGTAGAGCCACCTTGAGAGCAGCCAAGATCATAAATATTGCTTTCTGGCTGCACGTATTTCTCAGCAATTACGCCAAGCATCCCCAGGATTGTCGCGTATCCCGGGACTGATCGATTGATCATGTCCGCAAACACATCCGCCACCGCTGCATCGAACACAAAGCGGGTTTCATCTCGGTCTGAGTCTTGATAAATATTATCGTGAGAGGTAGCCATACTGAGGGGAACTAAGGATCACTAATCGAGTAAATGCGAAACCAATCCATCGGCCAGTTTTGGCTCAAACCAGGTAGATTTTGGCGGCATCACCTCATTGGCATCAGCAACTGACATCAAATCCTCCATACGGGTAGGGTGCAATGAAAATGCAATCGCCATTTCCCCAGCGTCCACCCGACGTTCTAGTTCTGACATTCCTCGAATACCGCCGACAAAATCTATGCGTTCATCCGTCCGAGGATCGGTAATATCAAATAGTGGCTCAATCAAATAGGTTGCTAACAAGCTCACATCCAATCGACCAACCGGGTCATTCTCAGGAATCAGCTCTGGCTTGAGTGCAAGGCGATACCATTTCTCTTCCAGGTACATGCCATAGGCCGCAGGCACTTCCGGTGAAATGGAGGAGTCGCGAGGCTCGACGGTAAAGTTTTGCTTGAGTTTATCCAGTAAGTCCTCGGCAGATAATCCGTTTAAATCTTTGATCACGCGATTGTAATCGAGGATTTTCATCTCATGATGCGGGTAGATGACGCTTAAAAAGGCACCATCTGATGCGTCCGCATTACCGCCTCTGGTAGCGTTTACCCGTGAGGCGGAAGCAGAACGATGGTGGCCATCGGCAATATAAATCGCTTGCATAGCTTCAAATAACGCGGTGAGCTGATCAATTGTCGATTGATCATCAATCACCCAAAGACTGTGCTGAACGCCATCATCGGCAGTCACATCCAGAACGGGTTGACCGTTGCTGGCTTCGGAAAGAATTTTATCAACCTCTGGTGAATCTGGATAAGCAAGCAGTACTGGGCCAGTTTGCGCGTTGACGGCTTCTATCTGTCGAACTCGGTCATCTTCTTTCTTTGGACGGGTGAATTCATGTTTACGAATTCGGTTGGAATCGTAATCTTTGACTGAAGCGGCGGCGACCAGTCCAGTTTGCTGATGGCCATCCATGATGATTCGGTAGGCGTAGTAGCTAGGTTGCTCATCGCGAACTAAAATTTCTGCATCGATAGTGCGCTGAAAATTCTCTGCAGCTTTCGCATAGACGGATGGGTCGTAAGGGTCAGTACCGGCAGGCAGGTCTATCTCAGGTTTCGAAATATGCAGAAAACTCCAGGGTTTGCCGGTTGCACGCTCACGGGCTTCCTCACTGTTGAGTACATCATAGGGTGGTGCTACCACTTCATCTGCGCGACCCTGGGCAGGTCTCAGACCTCTAAATGGACGAATTAAACTCATATTTTCCTCATGCTGAAGCTATTAGTATTTGGATGTGACAGGGGTGGATGCTCCCTCAAATCGGGTTTCTCAGCCGATTTTCGCAGTGTACCTGTTTATGCCATGCACCTCTATCAATCGAGACATCACTATCGACTGCCGGGAGCGAGTTTAAACCTCTCGTGAAAGTGAACTCAGTCATAGTTTTGCTATTTAAATGGCTTCAAAGGATCATTTTGAGTCCTCGGCGGTGGGATCACCGGATTAACCATGATCTAATACCTCGGGCTGTCAGAAATGACTCGATAAACACACATTGTGTTGTAGAAAGTCTCCTGGGACGGAGATGTTTTCGAGTAACGTGTTCTCATGAATGCGCCATCCAACTGAGGGCAACAGCCTAGTTTTATTGTCAGCATCGAACGTAGTGTGGTTTTGGGAATCACAGTATTACGATGAGAAAGACAGAAAACAAAATTATGCAGGCAAAGACACTGCAGGGCGATACACATATTACAATGAGAATATTATGAGTCACATCTTAAATGATGACACCTTAATTAATACCACACTCAGGCAGGTATTAAGCGCAAGCGACAAGGTATCAGAGCAGTACTTGAGCGATAAAACAACGGCACAAAGGCGTCAGTCTCGACACAGTGAGCCGACGGTTGAAATCAATCATCCTATAGAATCAGGCATTGTTCCTAATATCGATGATTATTACGATAATAATTCTGAGACAGAAGAAATTATTTTTCCGTTTGGATCAGAGCAAGATATTGATTTGGAAAGTTTGGGATCTGACAATTATTGAATCTGAATGCCTGATTTAGAGCGTCTCTATTAATGCAGGGTGAGAAAGAATAAGAATCAGGACTTTTAAAGAGCAATGCGCTAAGTGGCTGTAATAGCGGTGCCCTTTAATCAGGTTTTGATAATCAGTTTTTTTTGTGCGGATAGATTAATTTCATCCACGCAGCATCCCGTTCTGGATTGCAGAATGTCGATGACTGATTTGGCGACATCAGATGCCGTAAGATGACAATCCTGATCATCCCCAGGCGCAAAATTTAAATCATTAAAGAAGCTGGTTTTCACCATTCCTGGGTTAACCAAAGTTACAGCAACACCTTGGGTGGAGCATTCTTCTCTGATTGATTGGGAAAATCCCCGCAAGGCAAATTTAGTGGCTGAATAAATAGCACCTTTTTTTCCACCATTTACCGCAGCTTCTGACCCCATAATAATAATATGTCCAGAGCCTGCTAATTTCATAGCGGGGATAAACTCACGTGCGACTAAAATCTGGCTAGTGAGATTGACATCAATCATTTCTCTTATCTGAGCGGTAGAAAATTCTTCCAGTGAACCAAATCTGCCGTAGCCTGCGTTACACACTAGAATGTCTAAAGTACCCGTTTTCTGGTGAATGGTTTTTAATTGCTCAGGCAGTTTATTTAATACGGAAAAATCAATCGACTGAAAGCTAAACGCATCATGAGAAAATTTAGTGGTTGGAGCAGTTCTTGAAAGTCCGGTCAGCTGGCATTTTCGGTCAATTAATTGCTGAGTAATTTCAGAACCTATGCCGCGACTGACCCCAGTAACTAAGGCATTTTTACCTAATAATCTCATTGTTTAATTCATTTATTTGATGTAATTTTTCTTGAACACAGTCTAA
>CAZUAW010000031.1:5264-14816 GCA_964618535.1 uncultured Thiotrichales bacterium | reverse complement strand
CTATACTCTTTAATACGGTTCCACCCGTTGTTGAGGGAACAGAGAACGAACCAAGTAGGCAAAATATTGGCTCTGAAGTGGGAATGAAAGTTCCAACTTATAACTTCTTAACCAATAGATTAAATATCTGGATTGTTTGAAAAGAACGAAGCTATGGGTGGGGCTATCTTATTGCAGCTACCTTTATTGATGTGTTCTCATCAATTTTCTCTTTAAATTAGTTCTACTGCCAGACACCAATTTTAATAGCACTATTCCCCTAGATTAACTTGCAATGGCAAATAATCTTCCAAGCCCTGATTTTGTTGAAGCTGCATCCACTTATTTATTTTCTCACTATTGGTGCTGTGTTTTGATAACACTGCACCAGCCATATCCAGACCTTTAGGGAAACTTTGCTCAATGACAGCAAACATGCCCAATGAATCAAACTTTTCTTTATCTGCCTCATTGTTAACAGAGACCATTAGCGTTAATCCAGAATGTCTTTCCATGACGATAGGCGCGAGCTGCCTGGCAATTTCAAAATCAGAAAAAGTCACAACGACAGTTTTAGCGTGCGACATTTTGATCGTATCCATTAATCGCAGATCAGTGGCGTCACCAAAACCGACGGTGTAGCCACTCGAACAAGCGCCTACAAAACAGTCATGATCAACTTCCACGCCACGATAGGTGATTTCGTGCGCATCCAAGGCATTCGCAACGCTCTTACCGACTTCTCCCATACCGACGATAATCACTTCTGCATCGGCCTTATTCGTGGCAGCAAGTTCATTTTTGCTAGTGTCCCAATCTTTATCAGCCCATCGCATGGCAAATTTTCGCTCTATTGCCACCAGCACCGGCGTAAGCCCCATACTCATGGCAATTGCGATAATTAATATAGAAGAATACTCACTACCCAAACCACTCTGAATGGCAGAATCAGTTAAGATAGTCGGTTCCCGCTAAATGAGTGGGAGGCATCGCCAAAATGACAAATGCAAACTCACTGCCTTGAGCGAGTAAAACGCTCATCTGAAGCGCATTCCGAAAGGACATGTGAAGCGCCGATGTCAGAATATGGCTTTGAAGGTTTGCGTCCTGGAGATAGCTGGTGCTTATGTGCCGCACGTTGGTTAGAAGCCTATAAAGACAAGAGCGCACCACGGGTTCATTTGATGCGAACACACCAACGCGCGTTAGAAGTGGTGCCTTTTGAGCTACTAAAAGCATTGGCTGTAGATTTAAACTAAGGGACTAAATAGCTACACCCGATAGTAATCTTTATACCAGTCAACAAAATTCTGGATACCGGTTTCGAGCGACATACTCGGCTTGTAATCAAGGTCTTTAACCAAATCATCGACGTTTGCATAAGTTGCCAATACATCTCCAGGCTGTAGCGGCAGCATATTTTTAATCGCTTTTTTACCCAGGCTGTTTTCCAGTAATTCGATATATCGCAGCAATTCAACTGGCTCGTTATTGCCAATATTATAGACACGCCAAGGTGCCTTGCTGGTGCCAGGGTCTGGCTTTTCTCCATCCCAATCTGGGTTTGGCTGCGCGGGATGATCAATTACTCGAATCACGCCTTCGACGATATCGTCTATGTAAGTGAAATCGCGGCGGTGATTGCCATAATTGAAAACATCTATCGGTTCACCGGCAAGGATTTTTTGAGTGAACGACAGCATCGCCATATCTGGTCTGCTCCACGGCCCGTAGACCGTAAAAAATCGCAAACCAGTGGTTGGAAACCCATAAAGATGAGAATAAGTATGCGCCATCAGCTCATTGGCTTTTTTGGAAGCCGCGTACAAGCTCACGGGGTGATCTACATTGTCATGCACTGAAAATGGCATTGAAGTGTTTGCGCCATAAACTGAGCTGGATGAGGCATAGACAAAGTGTTTAACGTCGTTGTAACGACAGCCTTCGAGCAAATTCACAAACCCAACAATATTGCTATCAACGTAAGCATGGGGGTTTTCCAGGGAATAGCGCACACCTGCCTGAGCAGCTAGATTCATCACTGCATCAAAGCCTTGTTCGGCAAACAGAATCTCGATGGCATTGCGATCTGCCAAATCAATTTTAACGAAGGTGAAATTTTCATGCGGTAATAAACGATCCAACCGCGCCTGCTTAAGATTCACATCGTAATAGTCGTTGATGATATCCAAACCAACGACCTGATCACCCCGCGCCAGCAGTCGATGCGATAACGCTGCACCAATAAACCCTGCGGCTCCGGTAACAAGTACTTTCATTTACCTACCCACGCCCGATTGAATAATACTGAATGCCATATTCGGCCAGTCTTTGAGGATCATATAGATTCCGTCCATCAAAAATCACAGGGCTGGCGAGTGTCTCTCGAATCTTTTCAAAATCAGGGCTACGGAAATTTTTCCACTCTGTACAGATTGCCAACACATCAGCGCCCTGTAGCGCATCATCCGGATGGGTTAGCAGCTCAAGATCATCGCGGTCTTTGTAAATCCGCTGTGTCTCTTCAATTGCCTGTGGATCATAAGCACGAACTTTCGCGCCTGCATCCCACAACGCTTCCATCAGCACGCGGCTAGGTGCTTCGCGCATATCATCTGTATTGGGTTTAAATGCTAACCCCCAAATGGCAACGGTTTTACCTTTCAAATCACCATCAAAATGCTGGTGAATTTTACGAAACAGTACTTGTTTTTGATCTTCGTTGCGCGCTTCGACAGCGGCTAACAATCCCGCATCAAATCCCACTTCTCTTGCGGTTCGCTCCAGCGCCTTCACGTCTTTAGGAAAACAAGAACCACCATAACCACAACCAGGATAAATAAATTGATAACCCACCCGAGGATCAGAGCCAATACCTATTCTCACCTGCTCGATATCAGCACCTAGCTTTTCAGCGAGCTGGGAAATCTCATTCATAAAACTGATTTTCGTCGCCAGCATCGCATTGGCAGCGTATTTGGTCAGCTCGGCAGAACGGATATCCATCTGGATTAGCTTTTGATGGTTGCGACTAAACGGTGCGTACAGCTCCCGCATGGCATTGATAGCATAGTCGCTATCCACACCGACAACGATTCGATCTGGCTTCATAAAGTCGCTGATAGCATCGCCTTCTTTGAGGAATTCAGGATTGGAGACAACGTGGAATTCATGTTTTTCACCCCTGCCCTGAAGACGTTCAGTAATTTTCGCCTTAACTTTGTCTGCCGTACCAACGGGAACGGTGGATTTATCAATCACAACCTTGGTAGAGGTCATGTGATCACCAATGGTTTTAGCCACCCCCAGCACATACTGCAAATCGGCGGATCCATCTTCATCTGGAGGCGTGCCAACCGCTATAAATTGTATTTCTGCGTGTGCAACAGCGCGTGCCATGTCGGTAGTGAAATCAATTTGTCCCATCTCACGGCATTCGTTAATGATGCGCGTCAAGCCTGGCTCAAAAATTGGCACAATGCCCTTTTTTAAGTTTTCGATCTTCTCTTCATCAACATCAACGCACAGCACATCGTTACCGACATCCGCCAGACAAGCGCCGGTAACCAATCCCACATAACCAGAACCATAAATTGTAACTTTCATGTATTTTCTCCCTGTTTAACTATCCCAGTTTCTTGCAACACAATGGTTGCAACCCCCTAAAAATCAAGTGCTTTCGCTACCTGACCAGTAATTTCGACTAACTCTTTTTCTTCCAAATATGGGTGCATCGGCAGACTCACCACACGAGTTGCAGCATCCTCGCTCACCGGCGTATCACCAACTGAGCCAGCCAGCGCAGGCTGCTGATTTAAAGGTACCGGATAATGCACAGCGGTGGGAATCCCCGCAGCCTGCATTCGTTCTGTAAATGTTTCTCGCCCCGTTACCTGAATCGTGAATTGCGCAAACACACTGGTATTTTCGGCAGCAACGACTGGCGTTCTCAGTTTTCCCTGCCCCTCACTCACGGGTACTCCACCCTTCTCATTTAGCAACTGGATGTAACGTTCTCCGATCTCTGCACGTGCTTCGACCTCGGCTGGAAAGAGTGACATTTTAGCGATAAGAATCGCTGCCTGGAGGGTATCCAAACGGCCGTTAATCCCGATCCTCGGATGGTGGTAGCGTCGATCCTGACCATGCAAGCTGATCTCTCGCATGAGCTTCGCCAGCTCCGCATCATTGGTAAAACAAGCGCCAGAGTCACCATAGCCGCCTAATGGTTTAGAGGGGAAAAACGAGGTACAGCCAACCGTTGACAGCCCATTGGAGCGCCTGCCTTTATAGGTCGCACCGAAACTCTGGGCACCATCTTCGATGACCGGCAAAGCGTGCTTTTTGGCAATCGCATTAATCGCATCCATATTGGCACATTGCCCATACAGTGAGACCGGCATGATGGCTTTGGTTTTACTCGTGATTGCTGCTTCTATTTTGCTCGGATCAATATTGTAGGTATCCGGTTCAATATCGACAAAAACTGGCTTGGCACCGATCAACGCGATCATCTCGCCAGTCGCAATAAACGTGAACGGGGTGGTAATTACCTCATCACCCGCACCAACATCCAGCGCCATCATCGCTACCAGCAACGCATCTGTACCGCTAGAAACACCAATGCAATGCTCAACGCCAACATAGTCTGCCAGCAAAGCTTCCAGCTCCTTGGTTTCCGGGCCAAGAATGTACTGACCATGCTCCAACACAGCTTTGATTCGCTGGTTTACATCATCTTCAATTTTTCGATATTGGGTTTTTAGATCAATAAAATTCATGCTGAAAATCACGCTTCTCTGTAGTCAGAGCGAGAATATGCCTTTGAATCAATAAGGAAACAAATATTTCTCGGTTTCAGACCGCTTAAACAGGTAGAACCTACACCCACGCTCGTGGTTTTAGATAGACTTCATATAACTTTGCTTCTGCAGAGCCTGGCTCTGGCTGCCAGTTGTAGCGCCATTTTACCAATGGAGGTAAAGACATCAAAATAGATTCTGTTCGCCCACCCGATTGGAGTCCGAACAAAGTTCCTCTGTCATAAACCAAATTAAATTCCACGTAACGCCCACGACGATAGAGCTGAAAATCTCTTTCGCGCTCTCCATACGGTGTGTCTTTGCGTTTTTCGATAATTGGCAAGTACGCTTGAGTAAAGTGATCCCCGACTGAGCGAGTCAGAGCAAAGGCGCTATCAAAGTCAGGCTGATTCCAGTCATCAAAAAACAAACCGCCCACACCACGGGGTTCATCGCGGTGCTTGAGGTAGAAATAATCATCGCACCAGGTTTTTAGCTTTTGGTGCGTACCTTCTTCTGCAACCGCACAGGCATCTTTGGCTGTTTGGTGCCAGAAAACACAATCCTCATCAAAGCCATAATAAGGTGTGAGATCAAACCCTCCACCAAACCACCAGATCGGATCTTCGCCGGGCGCGGTGGCGATAAAAAACCGTACATTCATATGTGTGGTCGGCGCATACGGATTGGCTGGATGGATCACCAGCGATACGCCCGTGGCTTCAAATGAGCGTCCAGTCAGCTCAGGACGTGCTGCTGTTGCTGAAGGAGGTAGAGATAAACCTTTTACATGCGAAAAATTGACACCAGCCTGCTCAAACACAGCGCCATTCTCCAATACTCTGGTGCGTCCCCCGCCACCAGTGGGGCGATCCCAGTCATCATGCTGAAATGATTTTTCGCCATCTGCGCTGGCAACATCATTGCAAATCTGGTCTTGCAGATTTGTCAAGTAATCAATAACTTGATCGAGATCAGGAGCTGACATTTACAGTAACCGGTTAGCGAAAGTCACCCGATCATATTTCGCTATGGAATTGTTGTAAAATGGCTGCTGTTAATGTTTGCGTAATGACTGGTGATCCCCTATGATTACGCGCCTTTTTCCAGGCTCACAGCTTGGAAAGGGACTCCTTGCCTCACCGGTCTTGACGAATTGGGAGGCTCAACTAATCCGAAAGGAGAAAAAATGCGTCACTACGAAGTAGTATTTATGGTCCACCCGGATCAGAGCGAACAGGTTCCCGCGATGATTGATCGCTACAGAACCATGATTGAAGCAGATGGCACTATCCATCGTCTTGAAGACTGGGGTCGTCGCCAACTTGCTTATCCCATCGATAAAATCCACAAAGCGCACTATGTGCTGATGAATCTTGAATGCAGCCAAGCAGTTTATGACGAGCTGGTTACTGCTTTTAAATTTAACGATGCGGTCATTCGTAATCTGATTATCCGTACGGATAAAGCAGTCTCCGAGCGCTCCATGCTTGCCAAGACTGAAGAAACCAAACCAGCTGAACCTCCCAAGAAAGAAGATTCAGCTCCAACAGAAGCCAAAACTCCTGCGAAAGACGAAGCGAAAGCTGAAGCGCCTGCCGCAGAAGAAGCATAGGGGACCGATATGGCACGTTATTACCAACGTAGACGTTTTTGCCGATTCACCGCCGAAGGCGTTGACCAAATTGATTACAAAGATCTCGATACTCTGGGTCAATATGTCAGTGAGTCCGGAAAAATTATTCCTAGCCGTGTGACAGGCACTAAAGCCCGTTATCAGCGTCAATTGGCGACTGCGATCAAACGCGCACGTTTTCTGGCTTTATTGCCTTACTCAGATTCGCACCAACAGTAAGTTCGCGAATTTGACCATTAACTGAGAGTTACGATGGAAGTTATTTTATTACAGAATATTGAAAACCTGGGCAGCTTGGGCGACAAAGTCGGTGTACGTCCCGGTTTTGCACGGAATTTTCTAATTCCTGGCGGCAAGGCTAAATACGCCTCTAAAGCCAACCTTGAAGAATTTGAAACGCGCCGAGCAGAGTTAGAAGCTGCGGCTGCCGAGGTGCTGGCAACAGCGCAAAAGCGTCAGAAAGAGCTCGAAGGTTTGGAAGTAATTATTCCTGCCAACGTCGGCGCTGAAGGAAAATTGTTCGGCTCAATTGGCCCTGGTGAAATCGAAGAAGCGGTTGTTCAAGCAGGTGTTACGCTTGAGAAACGCGAAATTCGTATGCCGGAAGGTGCTTTCCGACATGCTGGTGAGTTTGAGGTTAATGTGCATTTGTACACCAATGTCGACACCACCATCAAAGTGATTATTCAGCCGGAAGAAGAATAGATAGATCGTATGGGCACCTCTAGAAATAGAGATACCCAATATTCAGGTAACTATTCAGTTTAGCTCTGAAATGTGTAATGCCAGAGCTTAGCTGAGTAGTTACAAATTTACACACGTATCGACACGGTTAGTTGGGTGCTGTCGCAAGTCACTGATTTGCGCTGGTTTCTAATCGGGATACGTGGAAGTTTAACCCTGAGATTGATTGCTTAACCTTAAAGATTCACCGCGATCATTCTCTCTATTGGAGTTACAAATATGTCTAGCGTTACTATGCGCCAAATGCTTGAAGCAGGCGTACACTTTGGTCATCAGACCCGTTATTGGAATCCGAAAATGGCTCCTTACATTTTCGGCGCAAGAAACAAAATCCATATCATTAACCTTGAGCACAGCTTGCCTATGTTCGAGGATTCCTTAAATTATCTCGGTAAAGTTGCCTCTAAAGGCGGTACCGTTTTGTTCGTCGGAACCAAACGATCTGCTCGCGAAGCCGTTAAAGAAGAAGCGCAACGTTGTGGCATGCCCTACGTCAGCGAGCGTTGGTTGGGCGGCATGCTGACTAACTTTAAAACCGTTAAGCAATCTATCAATCGCCTCAAAGCGATTGAAGCGATGGATGAGGACGGCAGTCTTGAGCGACTCAGTAAAAAAGAAGTTTTGATGCTGCAAAGAGAACGCGCCAAGCTGGAAAAAGGTATCGGCGGCATTAAAGACATGCGTCGCCCTCCTGACGCTATGTATATCATTGATGTTGGCTACGAGAAAATCGCTGTTGCTGAAGCGCGCAAGCTCGGTATCCCGGTGATTGCGGTTGTTGATACCAATAACTCTCCTGATAATGTCGATTATATTATTCCTGGTAATGATGATGCGATTCGTGCCATTCAGCTCTATGTGACTGCGGCTGCGGATTCTGTTAACGAAGGCAAAGCTGCTGCGGCAGCTGCTGCTCCACCGCCGCCTTCCGAAGAAGAGAAGAAAGCGGCTTCAGCTAAAGACGCTGCAAACAAAGACGCTGCTAAGAAAAAAGCCAAGCCTGCAGCAAAGAAAGCCACTGCTACAAAAGCTGAAGATCAAGCCGACCTGACTAAAATCGAAGGTATTGGCCCTAAGATCGCATCAACCTTAACCGAAGCAGGCATTGCAGATTTCACTGCGCTCGCAGCAGCAGATATGGACAAGGTTAGAGAAGTCCTTGCGGCAGCCAAGCCAAGCCTTGCTTCACATGATCCTGAGACTTGGGGTCAACAGGCTGAGATGGCACGTGATGATAAGTGGGACGAGCTTAAGAAGTGGCAGGATGAGCTGGGCGGCGGCAAAGTCGTCTAGCACTGTAGCTTGTCACATGAGTAGGCCGGTTCAAGCTTGCGGAGAACCGGCAGCTCCAAAAGTTACGGCTGTTTTGCCCGATCCGCTTCGCTTGATCAGGCCTATGCAAGCTATAACATTCTAAATTTATTTATGAGGAAGTAAAATGGCGATTACCGCTGCAATGGTGAAAGAGCTGCGCGAACGTACTGGCGCTGGCATGATGGATTGTAAAAAAGCGCTGACAGCCGCCGATGGCGATATGGAAGCTGCAATTGAAGCTATGCGCAAATCAGGTGCTGCAAAAGCCGATAAGAAAGCCGGTCGCATCGCTGCGGAAGGCTTGGTTGCAATTTTGACCTCGGATGATGCAAAGATGGTTGCGATTTTAGAAGTCAATAGCGAAACAGATTTTGTCGCTAAAGACGATGGTTTTAAAGGCTTTGTCGATGACGTTTGTGCCACAGTAATGTCTAGCGGTGTGACCGACGTCGCCACACTCAACAATACCGAAATGGCTTCTGGCATGACCGTTGAAGCAGCACGTGAAGCACTGGTTGCCAAGATTGGTGAGAACATCCAGGTACGTCGTGCCGAGATCATGAAAACCGACGGCGTACTCGGTGCTTATCAACATGGCTCGCGCATTGGCGTTGTTACCGAACTCAAAGGCGGTGACGAATCATTAGGTCGTGACATCAGCATGCACATTGCCGCCAGTCGTCCGGTCTGTATTGATGAGAGCGAAGTCCCTGCCGATCTGCTCGCAAAAGAGAAGGATATTTTTACTGCACAAGCATTGGAAAGCGGCAAACCGCCTGAGATTGTTGAGAAGATGATCGGTGGACGGATGAAGAAATATCTCAAGGAAATCACCTTGCTGGGTCAGCCATTTGTGAAAGATCCTGATCAAACCATTGAGAAATTACTCAAAGCCAGCTCTGCCGAAGTGGTTCGTTTTGTTCGCTTCGAAGTCGGTGAAGGTATTGAGAAAAAACAGGAAGATTTTGCTGAGGAAGTCAAAGCCCAGATGGGTGGATAGTGATTCTGGATTAACAACAAAATCAATCTCGCAAATAACCGAAAAAAAGGGCATCATCTGATGTCCTTTTTTTTGAC
>CAZUAW010000031.1:0-5164 GCA_964618535.1 uncultured Thiotrichales bacterium | reverse complement strand
CCCATTCATAATGTTTGCGAAGACTATATTCGTCGCCGTGCTATCCGGCACTTGAATAAAGGCCGCATCGTTATTTTTGCAGCAGGCACTGGCAATCCCTACTTCACTACTGATTCAGCTGCCAGCTTACGAGCAATTGAAATTAACGCAGACTTGCTGATGAAGGCGACCAAAGTCGATGGCGTTTATACTTCCGACCCTAAACTTAATCCCGATGCAGTGCGCTACGATGAGGTTTCGTACGATGAAGCGTTGAGCAAAAAGCTCGGTGTCATGGATGCAACTGCTATAGTCATGTGTCGAGACAACAATATCCCGCTAAGGATTTTTGATATTTACGCCGAAGGTAATCTAGTAAAGGTTATTCATGGCGAAAATGTTGGCACCTTGGTAACCGCTTAAAGGATCAGGTTAGATCATGATTAATGAAATTCTCGCAGATGCGAAAAGTCGCATGCACAAGAGTATTGACGCGCTGGCCAATGAGCTGGCAAAAATTCGCACCGGTCGTGCACATCCCAGCATTCTTGATCAAGTGATGGTGGATTATTATGGCTCTAACGTGCCGATCAGTCAGGTCGCTAACGTCAATGTTGAAGACTCAAGAATGCTTACAGTGCAGCCTTGGGAAAAAGACATGGTAGCAAAAGTTGAAAAGGCCATTCTCACCTCGGGGTTGGGACTTAATCCTGCCACTGCTGGCATGTTGATTCGTGTGCCCATGCCGCCATTGACTGAGGAGCGTCGCCGGGATCTAGTCAAAGTAGTTCGATCAGAAACTGAAAACGGCCGAATTGCAGTACGCAATATCCGCCGCGATGCGATCAGCGATTTTAAGGAACTACTGAAAGAAAAAGACATCTCCGAAGATGAAGAGCGCAAGGCAGAGTCAGATACCCAAACTATCACTGACGCATCCATCAAGAAGATGGACGATGCGCTTACCGTCAAAGAAGCAGAACTGATGGAGATTTAGTCTCCCAACGATTATGAGTGGAAAGATTCCCCGCCACGTGGCGATCATCATGGACGGTAACGGGCGCTGGGCTCGCAAACGATTTTTACCGCGCACCGCCGGCCATAAAAAAGGTGTTGATACTGTTCGCAGCACCATTGAGAGCTGCGCTGAGAAAGGCGTTGAAGTGCTGACGCTGTTCGCCTTTAGTAGCGAAAATTGGCAACGCCCAGAAGAAGAAGTCTCAACTTTGATGGCTCTGTTCATGAGCGCGCTCAAGCGGGAAACCCGGCGGCTAAAAAAGAACGGTATTAAGCTTTTGATTATCGGGGACAAGCAGCGATTTCCAGAAAAACTGCGTGAACAAATGGAAATTGCAGAATCCGATACTGCGGATGGCACAAGGATGGTCCTGCAAATTGCGGCTAACTACGGAGGTCGGGCTGATATTCTCGGTTCAGTAAAACAATTGGGCAAAAAAATCGCTAAGGGTGAAGTTGATCCTGAATCGCTCACTGAAGAGAGTATTTCCGATCATCTCTGGACTGCGGGCAAACCAGACCCTGATTTATTCATCCGTACCGGTGGTGACACACGTATTAGTAACTTTCTCTTATGGCAACTTGCCTATGCGGAACTCTATTTTACGGAAAAACTATGGCCGGAATTCAAGCCAGCAGAGCTACAAAAAGCCTTTGATAGTTTCAGCGCGCGTGAGCGACGTTACGGCATGACCAGCGAACAGGTGGCAACCAATGCTTAAACAACGCGTCGCTTCAGGGATTGTACTTGCTGCAATCTTACTGGCCGCGGTCATCGGCCTGCCCGATCGACTATTTGGCTTTGCGGCAATGATCTTATTCGTACTCGCAGCCTGGGAATGGGCGCGCCTGACCTCGCTGACTAAACCCCTCTACCAGGTACTTTACACAGTACTTCTACTCGCTATTCTGCTGGCTCTTTGGCCTCGAATGAATCGCCCAGAAGTGATGTGGATTTTGGGGCTTGTCTCTATACTCTGGTTTTTACTCGTGGCAGGACTCGCGGCCTATGTCTCGGAGCCCGATAGCAAGCCGCGCTGGCAACCACTACTTGCCGTTGCCGGAATCATCATGTTGGCCACTGCATGGCTGGCGTTTGTGAAACTGCACCAACTACATTTTGGCTGGTTACTGTATCTGTTGGTGCTTTGCGTAACCGCTGACTCGATGGCGTATCTGGTGGGCAAAATGTGGGGTAAAAACAAACTCGCTCCACAGCTCAGTCCCGGCAAAACCCTCGAAGGTCTACTCGGCGGATTAGCAGGCGTATTGGGTTTGTCGATCGTTGTTGTTTTATTCCTCCAGCCTTCTATTTTTGATGGCGTGTCACTGGTCATTCTAAGCCTCATTACTGGTTTGATTTCAGTCGAAGGCGATTTATTTGAAAGCCTGATTAAACGCGAAGCCGGGGTCAAAGACAGTGGTAAGTTACTCCCCGGACACGGCGGCATTCTTGATCGGTTTGACAGCCACATTGCCGCAGCACCGGTATTTTTTATCGGTCTTAACGGGATTCTCGGTTAGACCCTGCGATGTCTCAATCTGGCGTTTCTATTCTTGGTTCTACCGGTACTATCGGTGTCAATACGCTGGACGTCATCAGCAGAAACCCTGAGCGTTTTAAGGTGGTTGCGTTATCAGCCAATCGCAATCTGGATTTGCTTTTTGAGCAATGCCAGCATTGGAATCCCGCGTTTGCGGCAGTCGCCGATTCAAACTTAGCGGCTAAATTCAGCCATCGAATTCGCGAAGCTGGCATCCCTACCGAAGTACTTTCCGGTGTCGAAGGATTAATCACCATCAGTCAATTGTCAGAAACCGATCAAGTGATGGCGGGGATTGTTGGCGCAGCTGGTTTGCAACCGACGCTAGCTGCCGCACGAGCCGGTAAACGCGTGCTCCTGGCCAACAAAGAAGCACTGGTCATGTCCGGTGATTTATTGATGTCGGCGGTGAGAGATCATGGCGCGGAGCTACTGCCAATCGACAGCGAACACAATGCCATTTTTCAGTGCATGCCTACGCCCCGAGATGAGAATGCGTCGCTCGCATCCATTGGCGTAAACCACATTTTATTAACTGGCTCGGGTGGCCCCTTTCGCACCCTGCCTCTCGATCAGCTCCCCGACGTAACACCAAAACAAGCCTGCGCGCACCCAAACTGGGTGATGGGGCGTAAAATATCTGTCGATTCAGCCACCATGATGAACAAAGGGCTGGAAATTATTGAGGCTTGTTGGTTGTTTGATACGAGTATTGAAAAGATCGAAGTGGTGATTCACCCTCAAAGCGTGATTCATTCCATGGTTGCTTACAGCGATGGTTCGGTGTTGGCACAAATGGGAAATCCAGATATGCGCACACCCATCGCTCATGCAATGGCGTGGCCGGAACGGATGACCTCAGGCGTCGCTGATCTAAATTTTTTCGATATTGCCCGACTGGATTTTGAACCGCCTGATTTCGACAGATTCCCCTGCCTCAAGCTCGCCATGCAAGCCTGTGAACAAGGTGGAACTGCAGGTGCAATTTTGAATGCAGCCAATGAGATTGCTGTGGAGGCCTTTTTGCAGGGTGAGATATCTTTCCCTGCGATAGCACAAACCATTGATCATTGCCTCAACCACTGCCAACATGGCGCAGCAGATGATTTGGATATCGTCTTGGATACCGATCAACAAACCCGCCAGGTCGCTTCTGACTGGATAGAGAAGCATCACGAACTGTGAGTGATGCCATTGTTTTGGATATAATGACCTAATGACTTTTTTAACAAGCCTTCTTGCCTTTATCGGCGCAATCGCAATCCTGGTTGCGTTCCACGAATTTGGCCATTATTGGGTAGCAAAAAAACTCGGTATTAAAGTACTACGGTTTTCCGTCGGCTTTGGTAAACCGATCTGGAGCAAAACCGCAGGCAAAGATCAGACTGAGTATGTGCTCGCTGCAATCCCACTAGGCGGCTACGTAAAAATGCTCGATGAGCGTGAAGGTAATGTACCTGAGAACGAGGCGCATCGCGCTTTTAACCGGCAATCAGTCTGGACTCGAATCGCTGTGGTTGCTGCCGGCCCGATCGCCAACTTCCTGCTTGCCATCGCAGTGTACCTGCTGATGTATATGGTCGGCGTCAACGGTATTAAACCAAAAATTGGTGAAGTCATCCCTGACTCTCCTGCAGCTATCGCTGGAATTACCGCCGGAACAACCATTCAAGCCGTCAACGGTGTGCTGACCCCAAGCTGGGAAGACGCCACACTGACAATGATTAAAGAAGCACTGGCAAAAGGCACCGTCGAACTTTCTCTACAAGATACTGGCGGTCTGATTCAGACACGCGCGCTCGATCTTGCCAATAGCCGCGGTTTGCTCGGCGAAGGCGATGTACTGAGAAATATCGGTATCCAACCCTGGCGGCCCATAGTACCGGCCGTATTCAGTAAGCTGATTCCCAGCGGTGCGGCGGCCAAAGCTGGCCTGTTAGTGGGTGATCAGGTGACTGAGGTCGATGGTCAAAAGATCACAGTATGGCGTGATATGGTGACAATTATACAAGCGAATGCGGGTCAATCGCTTGATTTAGTTGTGAAAAGAGACAACGCTTTATTGCGCTATACAGTAGTTCCAGAACAGGTAGAGAATAACGGCAAAACCATCGGCCGCATCGGCGCGCTGCCGAAAGTGGACCAGTCTGAATATGACGATATGCGAGTCACTGTGCAATACGGCCCGATTGAATCATTCGTCCGTGGCGTCAAACGTACCTGGAATATGTCTTCGCTAACCTTGCGTGTTTTATGGAAAATGGTCGTTGGCGAAGCTTCGCTCAAAAATATCTCCGGCCCACTAACCATTGCGGAATACGCGGGTGTATCCGCAACCTTGGGACTTGCTCAGTTTCTAAGTTTTCTTGGTATCGTCAGCGTCAGCTTAGGTGTGCTCAACCTATTACCCATTCCGGTGCTCGACGGTGGACACCTGCTGTACTATTTCATTGAGGTGATCAAGGGAGGCCCCGTCTCCCAGACAACAGAGGCAGTCGGCCAACGAGTGGGGCTTGCACTACTCGGGTGTTTAATGTTTGTCGCGTTTTTTAACGACATTTCAAGGCTGCTCAGTTAAAATCAAAACATCCTTTCTAACCCTAATATTGCATGAATTACACGAG
>CAZUAW010000030.1:0-14921 GCA_964618535.1 uncultured Thiotrichales bacterium | reverse complement strand
ACTGGAATTAAAGAAAAAACTTTAAACGGTTATGCACTTATTACTTGAATTCAGGTAACCAAGCTATTCGAGCTGACTACTTAAAGTCTAATCTGATAGAATAACGCTCTTTCATTCACGGTTGCAGGACTAACTATGCTAGTAGAAGACGTAATGAGCACCTCACTAAAAACAGTCACACCAGACGCCTCAATGGCTGAGGTCGTGAGTATGATGAGCCTATACCGATTAAGCGGACTGCCTGTGGTTGAAGATGAAAATAAACTCGTGGGTTTTATCTCAGAGCATGATGTCTTAGGCCCCATGTTCCCAACGATGGAAGATATGATGGATGGCATGGCGGCGATAGATATGACCGCTGCATTAGATAAATATGCTGATGTCGTCAGCCTACAGGTTAGCGATCTGATGACAAAGTCAGTAATTTCTGTCAGCCCGGAGATGGAGTTATTAAAGGCGGCAGCGCGTATGGTCAGTAACCGCTTTAGACGAATCCCTGTGGCTGTGAATGACCGTATTATCGGTATGCTGAGCTTTGGTGATGTGCACAAATCAATCTATTTGCAACATGCGAAGACACGTTTGAGTAAATAACCCTTAAACCTAGAAAAGTCAGTTGAGCGTGAAAAAAATTAGATGAGCTTTAGCGAATCTTATGCGCCGTATACGCAAGATCACAGCTCTATTGCATCCTGCACGTCATTGGTGTGCATGGTGAAATAGAAAAAATCCGTAGTCACACATAAGACGTTTCTGACGCTCGAAACTCACTGCCCCCAGCGTTTGAATCGTTTTTTGCAGTAACTCAAAAGACTGTCGTAATTTTCAAAGTAGCGTTTAAAACCTTCTGTTGCGGGCGCATCATACTCACAAAAATCATTTGTATGATCACGACAGATCTGAGGACGAACGTGATAAATACCACAGCCACCATCTTCCTGAAGGTGGGTGCAGCTATTATTAACGAGCAAATACCAGCCATCCGTATCTTGATAAATCTGGATATTTTGGTGGGAGATTTGCCACAGCAATAGATCAAAATCAGCTTTACTGCGGGGAGTGTCAATTGACTGCGTGATGTAGGTGCAACATTTCGAGTTAGTGCAGAACCCGCACTTTGTTTCGGACGTAAGATCAGCAACTGAGTCGGGGAATATTGGAATTATTTCGGTCATGTTCTAGCAACTAAGGGGTTCGCATTGTGGCATTGCAGGATATGCCGAGGCTCACTTTTGATGCGCTTCGTACTGAGAATTGCTCCTGCATTCCCAGCACTTCCACCATCCCTGGCGGTCGTGCCTCAGCACATCCTACGGTGTTTGAGTGAAACTTAAAAGCGAGTTTAAGACGGCCAGTTTGGAATTTGTATTTTCTGATTGATGGTTACGGTACCGTTGCGATCAGGCTTACCAATCATCGGTAATAAATCTTTGATGTCAGCGGGCGCATTGGCATCGGGGGTTAGCTTAATATTGGCTTTGAGCAAGCCTTTTGGACTGACATTTAACTTTCCGGTTGCTTTAATTGCACCATCTTTATTGTCGAGTATGCCATCAAGCGCACCATCTTTGCCGGTGATGTTTAAGCTAACTTGACCCAAATTAAGCTCTACAGGGGAAGTGACTTTTGCATTTTCCCAAAGCACATCCGCATCAGCAGATTCCAGTTTCTGCTCCTCTATTAACAGTGAGCGAATTGTGGCATTTATTTTACCTTCTGGTACGACCATCATATTCATTGATGACAATGGCAACTTGGCAACCTCAGCATCAAGAAAAGTATTGGTGAGTAAAACAGACTTATCTTTTTTAATGACGGCGTTGCCATCTGCATGAATGGCTTCACCCGATATTTTAAAGTCTGTATTTATACGTAATAACAACAGAGAGGTTGGGTGAATTTTCCATTCCACTTTCCCCAGAGATTGTCGTTGCCAACTAAGCTGTGCTGCTGATCCTTTCCAGATTGTACCTTGCGCACCATTAATGACCAGCGGCACAGATTTAGGTAAATAAGGCAATAGATAGTTAACCGGCAATGTCGCGATTAAGAATCCCGCCAACGCTAGAAAAAATAATACCGAAAATTTTAAAATTCTTTTCAAAGCACTATCCTTTTTCTCTGGAAAAAATTAAACGAGCATTGACCAATCCTGGCGTGTCAGTTTTAGCGCTACTAAATTGACTAACAGCCGCACCATACTGCTGGGATAGCATTTCTACCCATGATATAAGCCTGCCAAAATCGGTATTTTTAAGCTCTACCGTAATTTTTTGTGAGCCTTGCGGCTCCATTCGAGTGACTGTTTTTCTAACACCCGCACGCTTGGCACTGGTTTCTACCGCAGTAATGAGTGAGATGTTGCGATTAGCTGTATTATTTTTATTCCCACCAGAGCCTTTTAACTGTTTAATTTCTGTACGCGCATTATTCATCCAAACCAATTGATTTTGTTGCGCGCTAACGGATTTTTGTAATTTTGTTGCACTACTTGCCACCGGATCCCAAACAAGCGTATATAGCAGTGTCAGCAATACGACGATGCCTGCAATGCCAATTAAATACCGCTCGCGAGTTTGTAAAGCTGTGAACCACTCCATCATAGTTTTTGCCTGATTTTAATGCTTCCCGTTGCCTGATTGGCACCAGAATCAGCTGATTTTAATTCTGCCGTGAGACCACTGGTTGCCGCGAGTTTTTGTTTCAAACTGTCTAGTTGACTGAGACTGGGGCCAACCACATCCAGACTCAACTCACCATTTTTATAACCAACTTTGTCTAGTTTAATTTTGGATTGCTGATTGATTACGCGTGAACTTAATGCCAGCAATTGCAAAAAATTATTTTCAGCCGTCGTGCTGCCACCTTTTAGCGCTTTGAGCTTCTGCTCCATTTGCACACGTGGATTCACTATGCGTTTTGCTTGTGGAAAAGTGCTGCGGTAGATCTTTTCTGCCTGCGTTTTAAGCGCTGCCTGCTGTGCTTTCAACTGTGATTGCTGGAGCCAATTGTGACCAAACCCGACAATTAACCAAACACCGACAAGGGCTGCTGCTAATCGCCAGGGCTTGAGCAGCTTGAGTGCGTCCGCTTGCTGATGATAGCTGCCTTGTAATAAATTTAAACTTTTGCGTGGATCCCAGCCCTGCGCAAGTACAGCCAAGGCTCCACCACGACAATCATACTGCTTGATGGGAGGTGCATCTGCGGTCGAGGCGGCCGGCCATTGGAGTGCTGTTTTTTCGCCACTGCAGTTCCAAAGCCTAACAATCGTCGGCGCTATACCATTCGACAGCTGTGCTTCAATCATCGCCGACAAATTTACCGTTTCGGTAACAAAACCACTGGCATGCCCGGTTCTTACCATCGCCCGAGCATCGTCGATCAGAATGCTCCATTCCTCTTCGTGCCAAGGTAATGCTAGGACATCGGGGATAATCATTTTTGGCGTCACACCCAATTCGCCCAGCTCTACTGTCCAGTCGTTCATCAATGCGATATCAACTGCAACAACTTCGCTTTTATCGCCTTCGCGATGGCCAAGTGCAAAATGGAGATCACCGACATCGGCTGCGAGGCTTTCTTCCAACGCATAAGGCACTGCCTTGAGCAGTTTGGAGGCTTGTCGAATTGGCAGTTCCACCGTGGTCATCAGGGCCTGTTCGCCAGGGATAATCAACACCATCGGTTGATGGCCGCAATCATGCAGCGCATCCTCTAGCTGCCCGTGAGAGACTGCCTCAGGTGCCTGTCCTGGCGTCATCGAAAGCCATTGCGCTTTGCCAGTATCGGCTGGATCAAGCTTGGTAAGTTGATAGTTCATAATGGATGATCACTACTCTGTGCCGAATGATCGTGAAATCACCTGCATGGGTTTATTGCCGTCAAGCTCTATGATACTAAAACTGCGCAGTTTAGCGCGCCCAATGGTTGCCGTCGCTTCGAGCTGAAAATAATTACTGCTCACAGCCAAGCTTTCGCGTTTTTGCTTATCGTCATCTTTTTTACCCAGCCCCAGCTCTGCAAGGCTGGGAACCTCAGAGTAAGGTCGATTTTTCAAAATTGCCTCACTATTGGCAATACCGAGAGCAGATAATACAGCTTCTGGTGCGGTATTAATGTTAACCGGTGTCAATCCCGATTTTTTTTGTGCTTTGCGGGGCAAGGTAGTGAGCAATTTGGTCGGTTTGCCATCGACGGTTGCTGTCAGCAGTTTGGTGACATCTTCCGGCTTCATTTCGCGAAGCAAATAGAGTTCGCTGGTGCTTTCCATCAACCGATTTGCTGCGCGATAAGCGGGATCCTGACCGAAGTAATAATTATTCTCTGCGCCGGTTGCGCCTTTGACATCGTTATTCTCATCAAGCCAGTCTATCAACGCATTAACACGTTGCTTCTCGACACCCTGCGCCTCATAGATTTTCTCGATCCGCGCGATAGCGACGCCATTTTCTTTGTCATCAGCGTCAATTATATCGTTAATATTAATCCCTGCCTGCAAATCGATAATGCGCCCTGTAACGACACCACCTTCCACCGGCAAGGCGCGCTCTTCGCCGATTAATAAATCGAGTTTATCGTTATCAATTGCCTGTTTTAACAGTACCTTGCCAAACTCCTCCACACCCAATAGATACTGCCAGGCTTGGTCGCGGGTATAAAGATTGGCGCTACGGCGTAGATTCAGTTGCATGCTGGCGCTGAGCGTTACGGCTGCAGTCGTGGCAATGGCGACTACCAGCAAGGCGCTAATCAGAGCAACCCCAGATTGCTGCAATTTTCGCACTGAGCTGCCCGAATGAAGCGCTATTCTTTTATTCAAAATTCGCATCACTGCCCCACCACAAATAAACGTGTGATTTCGCCCCATTGCTCGGTATCCAGCTTCATCTCAATCGCACGCGGCAACGGCACCGGTTTATCTTGAGCCTGTGATAATGGCGGCCACTGCTGCTGCCAGTTATTGCTTTGATCGTAATAACGAAAGCTCAATTCTTTAACCTTTTCCAGCAGCGGCAATGAGACTATTTTAGGATTCGGCGCACGATCCAAATGCTGCCAGTATTCACGAATCAACGTATTCTCGTCGATTCGATAGGCCACGCGTTGCAGCGTGCTACGGGTTCTTTGTGCTGGATTCCGCCAGCCTCGCCGAGTAAAGCGAATGATCTTTTCAAACGAGCCTCCTGATTTCACGGCCGGCTGTGTATCACCAAACTCATCGCTCACCGAACGATCAACAATCTGGGTTAAATCCTGATGCATCAGACTCATCGCCAATTGTAACTCCTGTAACGAGCGATTGACCGCCTGAGTTTTGTGGCTGGCGGTGAGCACACTGCTCAGACCGCTATAGGCGATACCAGAGATCACTGCGAAAATTGCCACAGCAATCAACACCTCCAGCAATGTGAAGCCTTTGCTTTTATTGATATTGTGGCGTGAAGACATCTTTAGGGCATCTCTTAATAGAAGTTCAGACACTACTGCTTAGAAAGAAATCCGGTGACCAGCGCCAGGCTGGTATCTTTGGGATCATCAAGCCGGCGCACTCTGACATCAACCCGGCGCATGCTTTTTTCGGGTGTTTCCTGGGTTTTTACTTCCCAGCGCCATTCCCTGCCCACCATTTTTGACTTGCCCTCTTTAATGCCAATCTTCGGAAATGCCTTAGTTAATCGCAGCTCCGCCATTTTGTTCATCGCCGCCCAGTGAGCAAAGGTTTTTTCCTGTAAATGTGCAGTGTTACGGGCCGCTGAACCGGCGGTATTCATTAAAGCCGTGAGTGCAAACGCCAGCACCGCCAGCGCAATCAACACTTCGATCAGAGAGAAGCCCTGCTGATTGATCCGACAAATACGTTTCATGATTTAATGACCTGATCTACAGAGGTGGTTCTGTACGCCCAAGTGCGTCAAACTTGAGTTCCACTGGCTCTGCATCAAAGTCCTCTATACGAAAGCTGATGGAAAATGGTGTAATTTCCCCACTCGACATAATAAATATAGGTGGTTTTTTTGGCAGGTCTTTCTCCAATTCAAGCAACTGATCTTCTAGTACCAGCGAGAGTTTTAGCTCATCTGGCATGAGCCGCTCTCGAAGTGCTGGATCACCCTGGACAGGTTGCCAATCACCGCTGTCTTCCTCATCGCTGTAAAACGCATAACCTGTCTTGTTAAATGCCAGCGCATATTCCCTGCCCTGTAAAATGGCTTCTTCTCGCGCCACTCGAATCAGGGTTTTTAGCCGAGCTGATTCTTCGTTGACCAGATCTGAACCACGATCACCAAATTGCAAGACCGCAAAGCTCGCCATAATACCGATGATGACCAGCACCACCAGCAATTCGATTAAGGTAAAACCTAAGGAACTACGTGTAGAACGCATTGTTATGTGTGCGTGAGGGTAAGTTGATCAGCTATCAGGTGCCCAGTTACCGACATCCGCCGCCAAACCTTCGCCGCCAAGTTGGCCATCTTCACCCATTGAAAAGATATCTGTATCACCATGCTCGCCAGGATGCAGGTACTGATAATCATTACCCCAGGGATCCTTTTCCAGACGCTTGATGTATCCGCCTGCCGTCCAGTTACGTGGTTCAGGATCTCCCGATGGTTTGGTCACCAACGCTTCGAGCCCCTGATCGGTAGAAGGATACTGAAAGTTATCTAAACGATATAGATCCAGCGCAGCTTCCATAGCACCAATATCGCTACGAACCTTACTGATCTGCGCATCATCAACCCGACCAATGATTTTTGGTACTACCACCGAGGCGAGAATCGCAATAATCGCAACCACAATGAGAATTTCCAATAAGGTAAACCCTTGCTGATTGGAAACATTCGGTGAGGCTCGATAAGCTGAGAGGTTGGAAGAAACTCTGTTCACACTAGACTCCTAAAGACTAATTTAAATATTCGTAAGACCATGCCTACGATGAATGTGCGCATTCTATCATGCGAGTACTCCAACAATATTGTTTTGATGGAGTACATATGATTGAGAACACCTCACAAAACAATACAATGCCGACGTAATTATTGGCATACTACTTCTAATAGTCACTCTAACTAGCTGATTCATGACGCTCATTTCACGAATTTTCAAACCCTTCTTACTGATAGCCTTCTTCATTGGCAATTCCTCTGCAATATCAGGAGATCTATGGACATCACTTGAGCATTCTCCCGAATCAGCACTGGTGGTCAATAGCGCCAGCGGTGAACAACTTTATAAGCTACGTCCCCACACACCGTTAATTCCCGCATCAACTTTAAAAATTTTAACCGCACTAATCGCGATTGATCACTGGGGTTTGGCACATCAATTTCATACCGATTTTTTTCTCGGCACTGACAATGCACTTATCATTAAAGGCTATGGCGATCCATTTTTGATTTCAGAAGAAATCGATTTAATTGCAGAAGCAATTCAGCAAACAGGTCAGCAACAGTTTTCATCCATCACTCTGGACACCAGCTGGTACAGCGAACACATAGAAATTAACGGGCAAAGCCACAGCAACAATCCCTACGATGCGCCGCCAGCGGCAATTGCTGCCAATTTTAATACCGTGTATCTGCGTAAAAAAGGCTCGATTATTCAATCAATGGAAGCGCAAACACCCTTGACCTCTGTGGCTAAAAAAATAGGCCATTCACTGGCGAATGGAAAACATCGTGTCAACATTCCTTCTGCCAAATTAGGCAGCCGCCATTTCGCACAAATTTTGCGGCAAAAACTTCGTGAAAAAAATATCAGTAGCGGCAATACCATTCATTTTTCGCCTATAATCCCTCAAGGTGAGAAATTACTTTATCGGCACCATAACAGCCATACACTCGAAACGATCCTGCAAGCAATGTTAAAATATTCGACTAACTTTATTGCCAACCAACTATTTTTAAATCTGGGCGCAACAACAGAATTCGCGCCCGCATCAACACAGCAATCCCAGCAAGTTTTTAATCGCTATCTTGAAACGCAGTTTGCATGGCAAAGCATCCATATCGAAGAAGGCGCAGGACTCTCACGAAACAATCGAATTTGTGCCTCTCAGCTAGTCGCGCTGCTGGAACGATTTCGACCGTATGCCTATTTACTGCCAACGCTCTCAAACGGTATTGTGGGTAAAACCGGAACCTTAAAAGGCGTCAGCAGTTTAGCGGGGTATTTGTCAAAACAAACGGCCTCTCCTGCCTTTGCCTTACTGTTAAATGATGCTCATCTGGCAGACTCAAGAAGCCAACTTCTCGACCAGATAAAACAGCGCTGGGACGCCACAAATTGAACACATCAGCTGCTAAACAAATAAAATTTCCTTTGCTCGGCGTACTTGTGTTCTTGCTGATCATGGCAGTCAGTTTTTCACTGACGCTGTCAAAAAACCACAGCGATGCAGAGGATGCCGTTGCTTACGCGCATCACGTCACCACTGGGGAATCGCTCTACCAATTCCATCCCAACCACTTGCTCTACAACGCTATTAACCGTGATTTTTATCTGCGGTGGAAATCTGCAGGTTACGACGGTGATGCACTATTACCCATGCAAGTTTTAAATGTCATCACCAGCCTGATTACGTTGATGATAGTGGCGCTTATTGGCTGGCGAATGGGGCTCACTCAGCAATGGGTTTTTCTTGTCCTGTTGACGCTGGTTTCTTGCTATGGCTACTGGTGGTATAGCGTTGAAGTTGAAGCTTATTTACTACCTCTGCCGTTTGCACTGACAGCTTGGTTTCTGACTTCCCAGTTTATCCAATCAGGTAAAAACTACCGGCTATTGATCGTTGCCGGCTGTGTGGCGATCTCAATCCTTATCCATCAACAGTGGATCGCGCTATTTGCCGCCATTGGCATCACACTCCTGATTCACTGGTGGCGTACCCGCGGCTTAGCCGAATACCAAAACATGCTGCCGGCCATTATCAGCGCTGCAGCACTGTGTATTGGAATTGTTATATTGACTTATTTATTGGTCATTTCCGGCTATTACTCAATTACATCTCCAGAAGGAATTCAAGCGTGGATTCGTGGTGATCAGGAAAACGTCAAACTTGCCCAATGGTCATACCTTAATCCCATTAAATCGCTCATTGGGGCATTGCGAGCAGTTTGGGGTGGACACTTTGTATTCGGTTTTCATGCTTTACAAGATTTACTAACACAAACTTTCCCTAACAAACTCCTAGTAGAAGAAATCTTCCTTGCCAATTCCATTTCAGCGTGGATTCGTTGGTGCTGCGTTGTTTTGAGTGTATTAACCATCGCCATTGCTGCACTGATTTTAGTGTTGAGTTTTTCTGGTCGGAAAAACAAATTACTCAATACCTCTTCGCACCAAAAACACAGCAGCCAAGGCTATACACTGACTGGAACAGTGACGATTGCGGTATTTTTTAGCTTAAATATATTTGTTGATCCTACCAATTCAGAGCTATACATCGGCATTTTACCGATTGCGATTTTACTGATCGCTTCAAGGCTTTCCCAAAGGGCAAAAAGTGGCACGGCTGCTCTCAGTGTTGCAGCTTTCTCTGTGCTACTTTTAGTGACTAATTTGTTAGGCAGCGTTATTCCGCAAACCAACCAGAAGCACGACTACTGGTATGCCGTAAACCAATATTTGATCGAAAAAACCACACCATCTGATGTGATTATTTCTGAAGGTGGATACATCAATGATGCCTATTTACGGCTATTTAGCACCGCTAAAATAGAACGGGGTATTGTCATGAGCTCGCAACGAATTGCGGAGCTGAAAAATCAATTTTCTAGCGGGAGAATGCTGGTCTCTTCGTGGACATTCAAACCACCGGCAGGTCTTGACCGACAATTGCAGAGTTATGAGCCCGACAAAGTAAAACAATATTTCCAGCAGTATCAACTCTCAGTAATTGCTGAAAATAGCGCACAAACAATTTATTTGGTCGAGTAATTCTCTGTTGACTCATCGCCACCTAAAGTTGCGGCAATCTATTCTCAATAATTTCCAAGACTGCATCATATTTGGGCGCAAGCTTGCGAGATTGCACTAGTGATTCGGCGACTCCCCAGCGTCCCCATTTTGAATATTTTCCTGGCGTTGCATAGTAGGTAAATAATTTACCGCCCGCGGCTTCCCATTGTTGAAAATAGGTTAAATACAATTGTTTCATTTCGGGATGCCGATTCACGTCATCAAACAGGCGGTTTAATTTTTGATTGTCTTGCCGCCCAGCGACCCCAGCAAGGTGTTGACCGCCTTCGTACGAAATTAAATCCACGCCAAACTCTTTTGCAACTTTGGCATGCTGTCTGACCCATGCAATGGCTTCGGGAATGGCGTCATCACGCAGCCGTTTTAACAAATCATTAACGCTGGCAGTATCGACAAAACTTGCTTGATCAGGGTGCCCATAGCCCCCTCCAAAATAGGGGGCAATGGCTAACGCATCGACATGTTCAGCGGCACCTGGCACCTGCATCATTTTTTCAGCGAACCAAACATTGGCTGCTTGCGTTGCGAGCACCCGCACCAGCTGATCATTATGATTAAAAACTGATTCAAAAATCTTGAACATTTCGATTGATCTGCGTGCATAAAACAATTGTCCGGCAAGCCATTTATTGCTATCCAGTTTTAATTGCACCCCTTGATCTACCGCGTAGTGAAACTGCGGAAACTGTCCATTCCAAACCTCGTTGGAATATTCGATATAGGTCTTTAGCTGCGGTTTGAGATTTGCCTTTATATACGTTGCAAATTCCTTAACGTAATTATCATCAGCAAGATGTGGCAGGGTAAACCAGGCATCCGCCTGTAAGCGGTTGGCAAGATCGACCATTAACTCTATCGGTGCGCCTTGCTCACCCATCCAGGTCGCATCATCATAGCGGTGCCGCTCATCCCAATGCTTAACCTTGGAGCCATTGGCTTCCATCGTATCCATAAAACGGAGCACTTTAAATGGGCGCAAGAAATTGAGAAATTCCGGATTAAAAACCTGCGTTTTATAGTTATCCGTAAATGCTTCATAATCGCCGCGACAATCTTCTGATTTTGCCACCCTAACAAATGGATCATTGTTACAAATTCCGCCTGGCATAATAACGCGGATATTCCGAATCGGGTCTGCTGCATGGGTACTGGTTATCTTTAGCTCAATACCATTTACCGAGGCATCAACCTCAACAATTTCTTTACCTGAAATTTTACTGGTACGACGCGCCGAGCCACCATAAGTCAGCTGACCCTTACCATCATAAAGCACGGTGTAAGCACCGCTGGGAAAGCGACCAGGAATATCCCAAAGCAAATACGTGGTCGCTACCTGACCAGGCTTTAAAGATTTAACCCAGCCCTGAGCATCAAGCTGGATATTAGGGTTTTGGCGGTGAAACGGGCGTGATGCTCGGAATACATCCACAAAGGGTACCGTTGCAGCATAATCACTGATCGCCGCAATATTTATTCCCACTGAGCGACCAGTGTTTGGCCTTGGTTTCGGTGGCACAACCACGGGTGGCTCGGGCGTCGATGGTTCTACAGGTGGCTCTGTTGGTGGCTCTGTTGGTGGCTCAACTGGTGGATGAACGACTGGGGACAGGATCTCTGGTGGTGACTTCCTCTCGTCAGATGAGCATGCTAAGAGCAACAACAAGGAAGAAAAAAGTAACAAAGTAAAACTAAATTTTTGCAGGATCTTGTTCAATTCGAGTCCATCCAATAACCACACCATGAACAGATCAGTCTATCATAGCAGTGGTTTTAGATATTATTGAACGATCATCAAGACACGTGTTCTGGCTTAATGACGCCCAAAGCGCTAGCCTGTTTGCGTCTTGGCATTTGCGATTCGCTTCGACCGAGTAATCCACTTCCCTCGCACCCACGGATAAAACTTTAATTCAATTAAATAAGAAAACACGATCACTACGGCAAGGTATGCAAACCATCTCACCACTGGATTCACTATAAAATCGAGGTAGGTTGCTTCACGCATTAGGTTCCAGTGCGTGATATAGATACCGTAAGAAATGGGCGCAAGAATCAAAAAAGGCTTGAAGAGCAGATCGAATCCTTTCCATTGAGCCTGTTGCCACTTGACTGCGCCAAACAAGAATATAATGGCAAACACAAAGTGCCTGACTTCTCGCAGCGGATGTAAATTTGGCGATAACCGTTCACCTGATTTCCAGAAAAGAAATGCATCCACAGCCAAGATCAGGGTAATTGCGCCCAATGCCAGAGCCGGTTTAAAAATATCAGAAATACTGATCGCGCCGTGTTTGATATACAGGTTTGAGAGATGTACACCCACCCACCAGATAGACATGTACATCAACAGACGTGATAAAAAGAAGGGATAATTTACATAGAAAACCGCAGCAATCACAGCCACGCTCAGTACCAGCATGTTTTGATGACGAACGTGCGGGATCCTGGTAGCAATAGGAAAGAACAGCATATAAAACCACCATTCATAGGATAACGACCACAGTGGCCCGTTATTCATATACCCATCGACAATGGTATTTGGCGCAGCCCAGCCCAGATCCTGGAGCATCAGAATATTGAGCCCCAAAGCCCCCAGCTGAGGATCTATCAGCGCGCCAGCCTTTTGGGCTTCCGCCAAATAGCAGGCAAGATAAACCAATATTAGCGGCGAAAAAATCCTTAAAAATCGTTTGCTGAAATAATTAGGAAATGTCTTATTTTTACCCATCTGAAAGCTGTAATTAATCACAAACCCAGACACCAGGAAAAACAACATCACCGCTTCCTGGCCAAAATAAAACAACCGCGAGACTTTGAACCCAGCGACATACAAATCGTATGGGAGCGTGTGATGCATCAGCACATAAAATGCTGCAAAACCACGCATAGCTTCGAGTTTATATAGTTTCATTGATCATTTGATTTGGAGTGCAAAAACGGACAGTATCACATCGCACAACGAATACTTTAAAACAGCTCGATAGTTCGAGTGCTGCTCCCAGCAAAAGACTAAAAATATTAGACGCATCGCTCAGAGCACTACGTTGTAAGCCTTATAGACTTACCTGTTGCCTTCAAATTGAGGCAACAGGTAATACAACGAGTCCTAGCTATAAAGACTGGGGGCACCCAGCTTTTCATGGATTTGATTGCTAACTTGGTTTGAGATATTCAAGCCTTTGGCTAACTTATCCAGGTAAACAGCTTCTTCCTTTGAGTCCAGATCAATTGCCATCAGTGACATAAAATACACTTGCTGCTCCATGCCGCGCGGAACGCTTTTGATGAGCCCATCAATGTCTAACGGAGCGCTTAGCTCCTGACGGACAAAATTGGCTTCATCGTCAGAGACATCACCAAGATGCTCGGCAATTTTCTTTTGCTCTTCATCGTCAATTTTGCCGTCTGCTTTAGCAGCGCTGATCATTGCACGAAGCATGATTTCCGCTTGAGTTTCTTCTTCAGCTGATGGCGAAACGCTATTACCCTGCATTGCTTGATTAAGTAATCCACCCAAACCACCAGAGCCAGAGCCAGAACCACCGCCAAGTGAATTTAAAATTGAACCAAGGCCACCGCCGCCGCTTTTTCCTGACAAGCCACCAAGCAATTGATTGATACCACCGCCACTGCTACCGCGACCACCACCAGTCAGTCCGCCCAACAAACCGCCAAGGCCACCAGAACCGTCACCTCTGCGGCCTCCGCCCATGACTTTGCTGACACCTTTTGCAACGATAACGCCCATTGCGACTCTTCCTAATGTTCCCATTAAACTCATGTAATTTCTCCAGTGGTAGTAAATATGATCAAGAATTAGCTCGGAAATCGCATGAATTCACGAAAATCTTCGCTTAAGATATTGTTTTCACGAGGAATCAATAGATAAGCGAGAACTCGTGTAATTCATGCAATTTCCGAGTTAGTATAGCTTCATTGGTCGGCGAGTGTTCGGTGTCTTTATGTTAATTTTCTGCGTACAAACCTGGGGGGAAATACTCAGTGACTAAAATGGCCGGAGCACCCCCAACTCTGATTCTATAAGACCTCGATACCAGATCATCCTTAAATTGTCTTAACAATTCATCCTTGGCTGCGGCTTTTTTTATGTAATCAAGCGCGACTATTTCACGATAAGTCTCAACACCTTTTTTGCGTAGCAGCTCACCAATACCAATGCGCCCTTCCAGCAATCCCTCACGCGTCTCTTCTGGCAGCGATTGCAGAATAATCATTGATCGCGCGCAGGCGTAGTTTTTACCCGAGTTTTTCCCGGTGAGACATACTTCGCGGCGCAGTACTTCTGTGCCCTGCACTGCACTGAGTATTTCGAGTGGCTCAGTAAGGGCTATTTTTGCCTGACTACGCGGCGTGATTTTGACCGGCTCCCAAAACCAGGATTCCAGGCTTTTGGTGACTGTGCCATCTGCAACGAGCAAGGTGCGCAAAAAGCGGGGCAAGGCTTCGATGGAAAATGTAGAGCCATCGCTACAAGCAATTTCATCTTTTTGCAGGTATCCGCTGCTGCGAAAAAAACGCTCAGGCATTCAATCGGCTGCTTTTTTTAAGAAAACGAGTTTGATAATCAGCAGTGTGATCGGAGTTCCATGCAAGACTAAATCGAAAATATCGATAGGCTTTGAGAGCACGCCGGAGAACAACATATTGAGTTTCTCGACAAGATGAGGCTGAGGAACAATCGGTGCAACCGCTAGCCAAATCGAAATAATGGCAAACGGAAGTGTCGGTAATTTATGTAACCAGTTCATAGACAAAGGAACCCAAAATCAACAAAGTGCGCCATCTTAACGGTGTTCACCTGACGACACAAAGTGATATTCTATTCAGATTATTAAGTTAGGAACGTGCGTGAAATAAGTTGAGCAGTTATAACGTAGGATTTTTGTTTCAGGTTCAATGATCGCAATAGGCGCATA